>NZ_JBWLUT010000107.1:0-50158 GCF_056504575.1 Blautia sp. CGZ-1-C1 | reverse complement strand
ATGAGGTTGTATCTGAAGATATTTTACCGGATGACAGAAAGATGTTATCAGAGAGAATGGCAGAGATTGCGGATAGTGGTGCCGCAGAGTTGATCCTGACTACGGGTGGAACCGGTTTTTCCCCGAGAGATACCACACCGGAGGCAACAGAGGATATTATTGACAGACGTGTTCCGGGGGTTTCCGGAAGCAATGCGTGCGTATAGCATGACAATTACCAAGCGAGCAATGCTCAGCCGCGCGACAGCAGGAATTCGTAAAAAAACGCTGATCATTAATCTGCCGGGAAGCTCCAAAGGCGGTGAAAGAGAGCCTGGAGTATATTATTGATGCGCTGGGACATGGCATCGAGATTATGACGGGTGAAGGCTGGAAGACTGGCGCAAGATGAGTTGGATTAATGGCATCATTTTATGGGATTGCTATAAATAAACGGTGACGAATAAAATCAGGAAGGTAAAAGGGATAATCTTATGGGAAAAGTAATTGCGGTCTGTACAAGTGAGGCGAAGGGAACACAGAAGAAGAGTGTTCCGGAAATAAAGGTCGTTGAAGATTGGGGCATTGAGGGTGATGCACATGCAGGAAAATGGCATCGCCAGGTAAGCCTGCTTTCTTTTGACAAGATTGAAGATTTCCGCGCGCGCGGCGCTGAAGTGGAGGATGGAGCATTTGGAGAGAACCTGGTGGTTCAGGGGATTGATTTTGCGACACTTCCGATCGGTACAAAATTTGGATGCAATGATGTGGTTCTGGAGCTGACTCAGATCGGCAAAGAGTGCCATAGCGGATGTGCGATCTTTAAGAAAATGGGTGAGTGCATTATGCCGAAGCAGGGGAGTCTTTACAAGAGTTCTGCATGGCGGTGTGATTCATCCAGGAGATGAGCTTACAATACTGGATTAAAGATAATATCTGTTTAACCGGATAATAATCAGCAATATTTATAAAGTCGCTGTCAGTAATTTCTCTGACGTTTCACAAGGAATATAAGTTAGCGGATACATGGCGACCATACGAGGAGAACGAAGAAAATGATTATTGATACACATGCACATTACGACGACGACCTTTTGACGCAAGACAGGGAGGCGCTTCTTGTCATCTATGCATGATGGCGGGATTGAGAACGGATGAGTTAATGTCTGCGCTTCTGTAGACGGTTTACACGATACAGTGGAGCTGATGGAGAAATATCCTTTATATATGGAGCTGTGGGAGTTCATCCGGATGATGCGGATAAGATGACGCAGGAAACTCTGGATGAGATCCGCAGACTTTCTTGTATGGATAAGATGGTGGCAATCGGTGAGATCGGTCTGGACTATTACTGGCATAAGGGGAAAGAAGAGCATGAGATTCAGCAGAAGATGTTTCGTGCCCAGCTTGATATTGCGAGAGAAGAAAAAATGCCGTTTATGATTCACAGCAGGGATGCTGCGGAGGATACTCTTAATATTATCAGAGAGTATATGCAAGGCGGTATGTATGGCGGCATTATTCATTGCTTTTCCTATAGCAGGGAAATTGCGGCTGAGTATCTGAAGATGGGACTGTATCTGGGAATTGGCGGGGTGGTTACTTTTGCAGAATGCGAAGAAAGTCAAGGAGACTGTTCAGTATGCGCCGCTGTCTCAGCTTGTGCTGGAAACGGACAGCCCGTACCTGGCTCCGAAGCCGAACAGAGGGAAGAGAAATTCTTCTCTGAATCTGCCTTATGTGGCACAGGCAATCGCAGAGTTGAAAGGGATTACGGCAGAAGAGGTTATTGAAGTGACCAGACAGAATGCGGAGAGACTGTTAGGTTTATAAAAATAGCATGATATGTAAAAAGGACTATGCAGAGCATAGTCCTTTTTGCATATAAATAATCAATAGCTTTCATCGTAGCTGCTATCATAGCCGCCATCGTTATAACTACTGTCGTCACTGCTATCGTCACTGCTATCATAACTGCCATTGTCATAACTACTGTCGTCACTACTGTCGTCACTACTGTCGTCGCTGTTGTCGCTGTAACTGTCTGAGCTATCTGAACCGTCAGAATTATCTGTGGTGTCAGAGGTATCTGAGCTATCCGGACTATCAGAACCACCTGCAGTGTCTGCCAGGTATTCCCAGGAGTGAATAGATTCTGTATCTTCCACTACATTTCCGGTAGTCTTATCTATCATGTTGCCTTCCCAGTCAAATTTAACGTTCAACAAGTTGGTGTTAGTGGATGGTTTTACATTCATGGACATGATCTCTTTGAATTTGGCTTTCAGATTGTCGAGTGTGAATTCGTCACCAATTACGTTGCGGACACTGTGGGAAGAAGCGAGTTCTTCGGTATAATCATCCAGCATATATGGACCGTATTCTCCGGAGTCATAGTCATAATGCATGACCATAGGCTTCACTGTTGGAGCGAGAATCTGGATGGTGGACTTTCCATTTAAAGTGGATTTCTGAATTGTAAAGCTTGCCATTCCTTCCAGAAGTTCCGGGAGTTCCTGCTGAGTGGAAACAAAGTTTCCCAGAGAATAGAATACAGTAGTGGTATGTCCCTGGTCATCAGAAAGCTGTCCATAAGGCTGAAGTACATGTGGATGTCCGCCGATAATCACATCAACACCTTGCTGCATCAGGAAAGCAGCCCATTGTTTCTCGTATTCATTTGGCATGGTTTCGTCTTCTGTTCCCCAGTGGGCGACGAAGATAATGCAGTCGCTGACTTCTTTGGCCTTCTGGATCATTGTGGTGATCTTGTCTTTGTCAAAGATATCGAGCATATATTCGTAGCCGTCGCCGACACCGGAATTATTGGTGCCATATGTATAGTCAAGGAAAGCAATCTTGATTCCATTGACTTCTTTTACTTTTACCGTATCTGCGTCTTCCTGAGTGGAGTGGATTCCAAGTACAGGAATATCCGGATAGTTGGTGCTCCAGAAATCCAGAGTGTTTTTCAGGTAATCGTAGCCATAATCATCTGCGTGGTTGGTAGCAGATTCTACAACATTAAATCCGGCTTTGATAATGGCGTCACCAACCTCTTCGGGAGTGGCAAATGACGGGTAGGAACTGACTGCGTCATGGCTGGGTGCAAAAACAGTTTCCTGGTCGATCATAGCGACATCAGCAGCCTGGACCTGATCCAGAATGTGCGTATAAATATGGTCGTAATTCCATGTTCCGGAATCATACTCACCAGATTCATATAATTTGCTGTGATAGAGATTGTCACCGACTGCGATTACACTTGCAGTGGAGATCTCCGGTGTTTCTGCCGCTATTTTTTCCTGTTCTTCTTTGAGTGATGCCGCTTCGGCGGCTTCCTTCTGAGGTTTGCGTATCAGGGTATAATCGAGCTGATGGATCACCAGAACGAGCAGGACCATAACCACGATCGAGCACAGAAGGCTGATGCGGGAGTTGATTTTCTCCCGGAAATTAAGAGGTATATTATTTTTTTTCATAAAGTTTTTCCTTTAAGATCTTAGAATAGGCAAAATAAATTTTGTCCTGATGTCTTATCTTTTTATTATATCAAATTTCAGAGTCCAAAGAAAGAAGCCTGCGGGAATTTCTTTGAAAACATCTAAAAATGCTTTGTGAGACAAAGTATTTTAGTGTATAATAGAAGCAATTAAGAAGAGGGAGGTAGCCGGATGAACCATTATGAAGCGATCAATGATGTGCTGGTCAATTTATTTAATGAGATTCTGGACCTGGAAGAGAGAGCATTGATCACTGGAGAATATAAGAATATCTCAGTCAATGATATGCACATTATTGATGCGTTGGGTATCCGGGAACAGAAAAATATGTCAACAGTAGCCAGATTGTTGAATGTGACGGTCGGTACTTTGACAATTGCAGTAAACAACCTTGTGAAGAAGGGGTATATCCAGCGTATGCGAAGTGAAGAGGACAGAAGAGTGGTGCTGATCTCGTTGACTAAGCTGGGAGAGAGGGCTTATTATCACCATAAGGATTTCCACGAGAAGATGGTTCTGGCTGTATTGAAAGGACTAAATGTTGAGGAGACAGAAGCGCTGACTATGGCACTTACGAAGCTACAGACGTTTTTCAGATCATATGAATAATATAAAGGGACGACAGTAAAGTGGAACATAAAATAGAATATGTTGAAAATGACTTAGTCAGGATCGCAAAGAGAGAAAATAATATGAGGAGAAAATATCTGGTGGTAAATCCTCTTCAGGGGAAACATGTTCCGGTAGTACCATCAAAGGCATTAAAGTTGTTTACGGATTTGGCTGATGTATTCCGGAATGAATATAAGAATGAAAAGCTTTTACTTGTAGGTTTTGCAGAAACAGCCACGGCCATAGGAGCGCAGGCAGCAATATCTGTTGGTGCGAAGTATATTCAGACGACCAGAGAAGTAATCCCTAATGTAGAATATCTTTTCTTTTCGGAAGAACATAGTCATGCTACGGAACAGAAACTGGTAAAAGATGATATTGATAGTATTGTAGATGAAATCGACAGAATTGTGTTTGTTGAAGATGAGGTTACTACCGGAAACACGATTCTGAATATTATAAATATTCTTGACAGAGAATATACTGGGAAATTTAAATATTCAGTGGCATCTCTGCTAAATGGAATGGATAAAGAGTATTTGGAACAATACAGAAAAAAAGGAATTCCACTGCATTATCTGATAAAAACAGACCATAGTGATTATAGTGACAGAGCAGAAAAGCTTGCAGAAAAAGGCCATTATTATAAATGTTCAGACCATACGGTAACAACAGATTATATGACCATTAATATTTCTGGACGTATGGATGCACGAAGGATGGTTGATTCTGAGAAATATGGAGCTGCATGTGAGAAATTATGGACAGAGATTCAAACGCAGACCGGAAGTATTTCGGGTAAAAAAATACTGGTTATCGGAACAGAAGAGTTTATGTTTCCTGTGCTTTACATTGGCAGACAGTTGGAGAAAGAGGGGAATTCTGTGAGATGTCATTCGACAACAAGAAGTCCGATCGTAGTGAGTTTAGAGCGGGAATATCCGCTTCACAGCAGATACGAACTGAAAAGCCTGTATGATCCGGATCGAAGAACTTTTCTTTATGATATAGAAAAATACGATAAAGTATTTGTTATTACAGATTCTCCGGAAATTGAGGAAGGGCAGAGAACCTTGATAAATGCTCTTCAGAATTACAATGATGATATTACAGTTGTAAGGTGGTGCTGATTTGAGAAGTTCCTATTCAGATGAAGACGTAATCTTATTACTAAAGGATATTACCGGATTGGTAAAGCCTCAGCCTGCTGAGGAGCGGGAGAAGTTGATCCAATCGGGAAAACATTACAGTGAGATGCTTCCTGTTGAGTATGTCCCTACAGATCAATACATAAAAGTATATAATAATGCGCTGAAAAATTTTGCAAAGCCGGTTGCAAATGCTGTGGGTATACTTTCGGATAAGATTATAGAAAATAAAGGAAAAGAGATTGTTCTGGTATCTCTTGCCAGAGCCGGAGTTCCGGTAGGTATTCTTATAAAACGCTATATGAAGTATAAATATAAGATAAGTGTACCTCACTATTCGATTTCAATTATCAGGGGAAGAGGCATTGATGATAATGCTATGAAGTATTTATTGGGAAAATATAGGCCGGAACAGCTTCTGTTTGTTGATGGCTGGATTGGTAAGGGTGCGATTCTTAATGAATTGAAGAAAGATATATCCGCATACAAAGGGGTATCTTCTGACATAGCGGTTATTGCAGATCCGGCGAATGTTACCCAATTGTGTGGAACACATGATGATATACTGATTCCCAGTTCTTGTCTGAACAGCACAGTATCAGGTCTTATTAGCCGAACCTTCCTGCGAGATGATATTATAGGTAAGGATGATTTTCATGGGGCTGCGTATTATGGAGAACTGACAGACTCTGATTTGTCTTATGATTTTATTGAAACGATTGAGAAAGAGTTTGTCATGGAGAATGTTCCATATCGTAAGAATATGCCTGAGGACAAGGGAATTGATGAAGTCAAGGAGATAGGCAGAAACTTTGGAATAAATGATATTAATCTGATAAAACCGGGAATTGGTGAAACCACGAGAGTATTACTAAGAAGGCTTCCGTGGAAAATATTAATTGATGAACGTTATAAGGGAGATCCTCAACTGGAACATTTGGTCAGACTTGCACAGGAGAAAAATGTGTCTATAGAATATTATCAGCTTACACATTATAAATGTTGCGGGATAATTAAGAAAATAGCAGATGCATGAAATTGCCATAAATGAGTATGAATAAACAGATCAGGGAGATGTAAAATTGAAATTCCATCGCCCTGATCTGTTTATTTTGCGACACCAAAAGACTCAGCCAGATAAATGATCCTCTGGGCCCAGTTGATATGTGTTTTGTATTCATTCATTCTTTCCCTGACGTTATTTCCGGAGACAAGGGAAGCAGAATTTTTATTCCAGTTTAAAATCTCCTGGGCATCTTTAAAATCTTTCTCTGATACCTGATAAGAACAATTGACTACAGGTATCTGTGCAGGATGAATAACTGTTTTTCCAATAAAACCACAAAGC
Organism: Blautia sp. CGZ-1-C1; assembly: GCF_056504575.1. Lineage (NCBI taxonomy): Bacteria > Bacillati > Bacillota > Clostridia > Lachnospirales > Lachnospiraceae > Blautia > Blautia sp. CGZ-1-C1. The sequence continues at coordinate 43,568 of NZ_JBWLUT010000107.1, read as the reverse complement.
TTATCATCCTGAATTTCCTGGATCATACCATCTTTCCAGTTATCACCTGCATAGTATTCCCATACAGGACCTGACACAACGTAATCCATGCCATATACAGTGATGATATCGGAGAAAATATCAGAAACTGGTCGGATTCTGATGAATGGATTCATTGGAATGTCTCCTGAATCCAAACATATGACATAAATCATTTCCTCCGACGCGAATATTCAGCACAAGATCTTCAACTTGTGACAAGGAATCCTTTAATGAATAAAGAATATCTGTACGATTTCTGAGGTCGATAATAGAAGAATTTTCATAAATTGGCATCATGTAAATATTTTTTGAGGCGAGTTCGTTGGCACGGATTACTTCATTTATATAATCTGATGCGTTATCAAGACTGAACTTCGGAATGATGAAACCGGTGACTATTTCAACAGAACGTCCCAGAGATTTTATTAATCTGTGGATTTGCTGTGGGTTTCGAACCCGGATGAAGATTTTGGGCAAATAAAAAGGTATTATTTCATGTTGCGCAAAGATTGTGTCCAGAGAATGAATAAGTATCTGTTCTGCTTTTGCGACATAAGCATCGTTTATCGTATCTTCCAGACAGAGAGCAAGAGAAAATCTGTTTCCGAATTTTTCGTTTATTAAGGAATCAGTGATGGAAGCTTTATTGGCAGGGCAGTAAAGTAATGGTCCTACGCTGTAATATAAAACGTTATTTTTCATAATACTCCTTATTTATATCTACAGGGATTGTTATACACAGGAATATCTTAATGGCTTAAATGAAGAGAAAACTAGTTTTATTATAAATATTCGTGTGGTTATAGCGCGATGGGTGTGATATTCATAATATCATATTTTAATAAAAATGGAAACGCTAAATGAGTGGTTAGATTTTTTGGAATAGAGTGAATAATAAAATAATTATGTGCATTTGTGGAAAAACAGCAAGCTTTTTAATTGAATTTTTATTGAAATAGAAGTAGTGATATGGTACAATTTTTCTGTGCAGAATTTATATAATTTTCAGGTGAAAAGATGAATTTTAAAAATAAAAAAATACAAATTTCATTTAACTCTCCAGTTATATTAGCCTTTACTATAGCATGTTTTATAGTTTTGTTAGTGGATAAGATTACTGGGGGAGTATCTACAAATGCGCTGTTTAGTGTGTACAGATCATCATTGCTTAGTCCGTTGACTTATTTCAGATTCTTTGGACATGTATTGGGGCATGCTGGCTGGGAACATTTTATAGGAAATATAATGCTTATTCTGGTTGTTGGGCCGTTGCTTGAGGAGAAATATGGCTCAGCAAATATTTTGTTTGTTATTTTGGCAACGGCATTAGTGACCGGTATAGTCAATTTCATATTTTTTCCGTATACGCAATTACTTGGTGCGAGCGGAGTGGTTTTTGCTTTGATTTTACTTTCATCATTTGCTGGTTTTGAGGAAGGTAAAATACCGTTTACTTTTATTTTAGTTGCAGTTATTTATATTGGAGAACAGGTATATCAGGGAATTTTTGTTCAGGACAATATAGCTAATCTTACTCATATTGTAGGAGGAGGCGTTGGTTCTGCTTTAGGATTTGTAATGAACAAGAATAAAATGAGCAGATATTGAAGGTGAGAATGCTACATGTTAGAGCATAAGAAGATTCAGAACCTTAGCGATTATTTTGTCAAACTGGATAACAGACGGGAGAGGGGCGTTTACTTTTACCGGATCAATGGATACTCAGAAGAAGTTGGTGCATTTATCAAAAAATATTACGATGCAGCAAGGAAAACGGGAGTAGTGATCGAGGGTAAGATCCCGAATCCTGATGAGGGAAATCTTTCATATTATAATGAGATAATGGGCATGGATTTTCAGATGAACCCGGGGTTTATTCTGACAAGTCTGAAGAAATGGCTTCCCAGAATGAATGATCTCCAGAGACAAAATGTAGCAGAGTCTGTCTATGACTCATTAGATTCAATGAGAAAAGCCGGCAAAACGGAGAATATGCTGAAGAATGCATATATCAAGTTTATGTGCTGGCTTTATTATAAATTTGAACGAATTGTGAATCAGCTTGGAGAAAATAATATTCCTAAAATATTATATGAAGGAAATATAAGCAGCTATGAATTGATGCTTATATCAATTCTTTCTAATGCCGGATGCGATGTAGTTTTTCTTCAGTATGAAGGTGACAGTGGATATCTGAAGTCAGATCCGGGATCTGTGCTGTCAGACAGCCTGCAGATGAATGGGTTAGGCGCTTTTCCACAAGGGTATTGTATAAAGAAAGTCAGAGATGAGATTCAAAATGAGATCAATAACGAGCGATTGTATGGGACAAGACCAACGATTACAAACTGTACAAATGCCTGGATAAGTGGAAAAGGACTGGATGATATCCGCGAGAGTATCATGCTGAGGGGAAATGACGATCGCTTTTTTTATAACTGCTTTTGCAGGATAAACGGGGCAGAGGACAAGCTTACCTATGCAAATGAATTATTTAAATTACAGCAGGAATTGAAGAATTCAAAGAGGAATCTCGTTATAGTTAATGAGGAGATTCCGAAGCCGACACCGCAGGAGATCGCAGAGATAAAGAGAGACAATTATGCGAACAAAGATCAGATGATCCTTGGACTTGTGGGGAACATCCAATATACAGGAAATGTGGAACTGCAGAGGATTTTGCATAAAACATTTGTCGATGTTATTCTGGCGGAATCCAGGAGAGAAGGCGAGAATCTTAACCGACTGACAAACCGGGCGGTGTATCTGATCTGCTGGCTGCGAAGATATATGTCGAAGCTGTTTGCAGGGTGGAAACCTTCAGATATTGGATGTTTTATTTATATGGGTGGCTGCCGGGATGATAAGGAAGCTTTGTTTATGAGCTTTCTCGGACGGCTTCCGCTGGATGTTTTGATTCTATGTCCTGATCTGAACGTGAAATGCTGTCTTGAGGATAAGCTGTTATATGAAGTGAACTATACAGAGAGTCTTTTACTGACAAGGTATCCGGAAGAGAACTCGCAGGTAAAGATTGGAACGGTCGCATATCACGCGGAAAGAGAACTTGATACGCTGATGTATCAGGACAGTGGAATATATAGAAATCAACAGTATGTGAAAGCAAATGTCATTAATCTGCAGACCATGTATGAAGAAATAAAGATTCTGTGGGATCAGGAATTAAAGTACAGGCCTAATTTCAGTACTGTTGACGGAGTAGTAAATATGCCGGTTATTTTTTCAAAAATATCCGGGGTTAAAGACGGAAAGGTATCTCAGTATTGGAGTTCGATAAAAGAGCTGATGACAGAAGATACGGTCGTTATTAAAAGTGCTCCGTATATTCAGCCGACAACACCGAATCCAATGAAAGCTTTTTCCGCAGAGTTTTATAAAAACTGGAAACTTCAGCGTAATAAAATAAAGAATCATCCGAAATATCCATATGGGCTTCTACGTGAAGAAATGCAGGAGTTCATGCTTGATAAATTGGAGTTTCTGATTGAGCAGAAACTGATAAAAGGAATCGGGGAAAATGGCACAGAATATACAGTTATCGCCCAGGTTCTGAATTTACCGAAGGACATCATTCGTCTGATCCAGAAGTTTGATTTTACTGAAGAAGAATCCGAAATTAATATATATTAATACAGGTGAGACGATGATCTCCCTGGAAGATTCCATTTTGATCGCTTTTTTGAACCTGATAGGATTTGATATTCTGTTTTTTGTTCCGACAGGTTATCAAAGCGTGGAAAAGTATTTTACGGGTAACCTGATGGAAGAGCACCAGATCGGGGAATATAAATATGATATGCAGGTTCCGGATCTGAATAGCATTTCAACGAATGACACACGCCCTTCGTGGCGTAGATTTTTTAAGAGAGGTTAGTGGCTTATGGGACTTGATTTCAGCAGGGGTTCATCAATGGGAAATACACCTCAGGCAGGCAGCGGTTATTCAGCAGAGAAGAATGAGATTGAGGTAGTGGAGCAATACGATATTGTTGCTGACAGGCAGCAGATGAACGACAATTTAGTGAACTCAGAAGAAGTTGATCAGATCGTCAGTACGATTGAAGTTTATAACATGGATACGATCGTATCTTTTGGCGCAAAAGTAGCAGAAGAGATTTCAAAGGCATCGGACGTAGTTCTTAACAGTATGAACATGTCGCAGCTGGATGAGACGAGTGAGATGCTTAAGTCATTAGCCAAGATTATGGATCAGTTTGATATAAATGAGATCAAAGATAATCCGGGACTTTTTGGAAAGCTTTTCGGAAATTTCAAAAAGCAGCTTGATAAGATACTGGCGAAGTATCACACAATGGGCGAGGAAGTTGATAAAATTTATGTTCAGCTTAAAGGATATGAGGCTGAGATTAAGGAGTCAAACAGAAAGCTGAATACGATGTTTGATGTTAACGTAAATTATTATCATGAACTGGTTAAGTATATTCTGGCAGGCGAGCAGGCATGCAAGGAAATCGAAGCCTATATTGCACAGAGACAGCAGGACATGGAGAACACCGGAGATCAGTCGATTCAGTTTGAGCTTACGACATTAAATCAGGCATTGCAGATGATGGAGCAGAGAACACAGGATTCTGAGAACTGCTGAGAATGTTGCGATGCAGTCAATTCCTATGATCAAGACCATGGCATTCAGCAATTATAATCTGGTGAGAAAGATTAATTCAGCATTTATTGTTACTCTTCCGATTTTCAAGCAGGCGCTTGCACAGGCAATTCTTCTTAAGAGACAGAAGATTCAGGCAGATGCTATTTCAGAGCTGGATAAGAAAACGAATGAAATGCTTATCAAAAATGCCCAGAATACCGTTGATGTTTCAAAGGCAACAGCCAGAATGGCATCGGGAAGTTCGATTCAGATCGAGACTCTGGAGAAAACCTGGAGAACCATTACAAGTGGAATCGAGGAGACGCAGAGGATTCAGGAAGAAGCCAGAAAGAAACGTCAGGATGATCAGATTCGTTTAGAGGCTATCAAACAGGATTTCAACCGGAATTATCACATGCCACAGGCGAGGAGATAATAGTTACCGGGAACGGAATGAACAGTAACAGATAATATATAACATAGCGATTCAGAATGATAAAGCTGATGAACAGTTAAAAAATATTAAGGAGGACCACTAATATGCCAATCAATTTATCCAAAGGACAGAAAGTAGACTTAACAAAGAAGAACCCGGGACTTAAGAAGATTATGGTAGGTCTGGGATGGGATGTAAATGCGTTTGATTCAGGTTCAGATTTTGACCTTGATGCAGCAGCATTTATGCTTGGCGCTAATGGAAAATGCCCGACAGAGAAAGAATTTATTTTCTATGGTAATCTGAAACATGCAAGCGAATCTGTTGAACATATGGGAGATAACCTTACCGGTGAGGGTGAAGGCGATGATGAGCAGATCATGGTTGATCTTACAAAAGTTCCGGCAAATGTTGAGAGAATCGCATTTACAGTTACCATTTATGAAGCGGAAGAAAGACGCCAGAATTTCGGACAGGTTTCCAATTCTTATATCCGTCTGGTAGATGAAGCAAATAATGTGGAACTGATCCATTACGATCTTGGAGAGGATTTCTCCATTGAGACTGCTGTAGTTGTCGGAGAGCTTTACAGACATAACGGAGAGTGGAAGTTTAATGCCATTGGAAGTGGTTTCCAGGGCGGACTTGCAGCACTCTGCGGTCATTATGGTATTGAAGTAGCATAGGAGGATAAAGATATGCCGATTAGTTTAAAAAAGGGCCAGAAAGTAAGCCTTACAAAAGAAAATCCGGGACTCAAAAATGTGGTTGTTGGTATAGGATGGGATATCAATGCATTTGATACAGGCGGAGATTTCGATCTTGATGCAGCAGCATTTTGTCTGACTGATTCCGGAAAAGTTTCCGATCAGAAGGATTTTGTATTCTATGGAAATCTTACACATCCATCCGGTGCGATTCAGCATATGGGAGATAACCTTACCGGAGCAGGCGATGGAGATGATGAACAGATAAAAATCGATCTTTCAAAGATTCCTGCAAATATAACAAAGATTGCATTTACCGTTACGATTTATGAAGCGGAGGAGAGACGTCAGAACTTTGGACAGGTTTCCAATGCTTTTGTAAGAATTGTTAACGAGGCTACAGGACAGGAGATTCTTCGCTATGATCTTGGCGAGGATTTCTCTATCGAAACTGCAGTTGTATTTGGCGAATTATATAAGAATGGTAATGAGTGGAAATTCAATGCCATCGGAAGCGGTTATCAGGGCGGCTTAGCTGCTTTGTGCAATAGCTATGGTATCGCAGTGGAATAGGAGGAAAACTTATGTCAGTCAGCTTACAGAAAGGACAGAAAGTAAATCTGTCAAAGGATAATGCAGGATTAGCGAAGGTTATTGTCGGACTTGGATGGGATGAAGCGAAACCGTCAGGTGGCGGTGGTGGTGGATTCTTCGCAACGTTGTTTGGCGGCGCTGCTACAACACATCAGGCAATCGATTGCGATGCTTCTGCAATCATGCTGAAGAATGGAAAATTCGTGGACAGAACCGATTTAGTATATTTCGGAAATCTGAAACATAAATCCGGCACAGTAAATCATATGGGAGATAACCTTACCGGAGAGGGAGAAGGAGATGACGAACAGATTGTTATCGACCTGTCAAGAGTTCCGGCTGAATACGATAAGATCGTTATTGTTGTAAATATTTATCAGGCAGTTCAGAGAAAACAGCATTTCGGAATGATTGAAAATGCCTTTATCCGTCTGGTTGATGCCAGAAACAATAAAGAAATGTGCAAATATAATCTGACCGAAAATTATTCAGGAATGACTGCGATGATTTTTGGGGAAATATATAGACATAACGGTGAGTGGAAATTTAATGCGATGGGAAATGGAACAACCGATCCGGGAATTGGAGAACTCTGCCGAAGATTTTCATAATCCTGAGTATTGGAGATAACCATTTATTTACGAATAAGAGGGACTATGCGATAGTTCCTCTTTTGTGAATATCTAACAGTCTTTTATTTCAGAGAGAGATTCTGGTATAAAAGCGTAAGAGTATGAGATATATAAGTCAAAATCCTGTCACTATAGTCAACCTCGCTGGTAGGAATTTGTTCTTATAAGAGATTAAAATGAGGAGGTCATTCAGATATATGAGTGATATGAACAAAAAACAATTAATGTGCGGATTATCCGATTCGCAGGTTAATGAAAGTAAAGCGAAATATGGCACCAATGAGCTTGCCAAGAAGGAAACAGAGTCACTCTGGTCCATGTTTATCGGCGCATTTGATGATATCTGGATCAAAGTTCTGTGTGCGGCACTGGCGCTTAAAGTGATCCTGGCAATTCTTGGAATTTTTGTCCCGGCATTATCTGGCGGAAATGACGTTGTAGAGATCATCAGTATTGTAATCGCAATCGCACTTGCCACCGGATTCAGTACTTTGTCAGAATACAGAAATACTTCAAGAAGTGAAGCACTTCAGGAAGAATACAGTAAAACTTATGCCAAAGTTATGAGAAACGGAAAGCTTGTCAATATTCTTACAAGCGAGATTGTGAAAGGCGACACGATTCTTGTACAGGCGGGAGATAAAGTTCCGGCCGATGGCTTAATATTTGAAGGAAAAATCAAAGTTTCCCAGGCTGCCTTAAACGGTGAGTCAAGAGATGAAAACAAGGCAGCAGTGTCAGATATGGCTGATGCAGAATCCACTGATTATTCCTCAGTAGGAAAAGTTTTCATGGGTTCTGTAGTAACTTCCGGTGAAGGATATATGGTTGCAACAGTCATCGGCGATAACTCAGAATTAGGAAAGATTAATAAAGCACTGACTGATACTGATGAGGAAGAAGAGAGAAAAGATACTTCCAGCCTTAAACTGGAGGGGGTTGCAGCAGGAATCGGTAAATTAGGTGTCTCTGCAGCGGCAATTGCTGGTATCTTACATGTTGTGCTGACTCTTGTAAGAGCGGACGAAGCAATTACAGTTGTTTCAGTTCTTCTTGTTATCGCAGAGGCAGTTATGCTTATGGCATCTATCGTAATCATGGCAGTTCCGGAAGGTCTTCCGATGATGAACAGTCTGGTTCAGTCAATGAATACAGAGTCCATGTATAAGAAGAATATTCTTGTCAGCCATAAAGCAGCATTCTCTGATTCAGCTTATATGAACGTGCTGTTCAGTGATAAAACAGGAACAATCACAGAAGGAAATCTGTCATTGGTTGAGTTTATCACAGGTAAAGGCGATATCATTGATTCTATTCAGAACAAAGAGTTTATTGAGGCAATTACCCTGAATAACCTTGCAAAGGTTTCTGCCGAAGGAAAAGCCATCGGCAGTAACAACATGGACAGAGCGCTGCTTTCTTATGCGCTCAATCATGGATACAATGATTCAGACAACGATCCGGATAAGGTAGAAGACATCAGCGGGTTTGATTCAGAGAAGAAATGTGCAACTGTAACACTTAAGAATGGACTTGTTTACTGGAAAGGTGCTACAGAGAACATCATTGAGAAAGTAACACACTATATGCTTCCTGACGGAGAAGAAAAAGAGTTCACAGAAGCAGATAAGAATAAAGTAAAAGAACAGATGCACGCACAGGCGAAGAGAACAATGAAGCTTCTCTCCGTAGCAAAGATCGACGGTGCGAAAACCGTTCTTATGGCTGTTCTGTGTCTGCGTGATAATGTAAGAACAGATGCAATCGAGACAGTTGAGATTCTTAACCATGCAGGAATCCAGGTAGTCATGGTTACCGGTGATGCGGAAGAAACTGCTGTTGCGATTGCAAAAGAAGCGGGAATCCTTATGGATGAGAAGAAGGATGTTGTTCTCACTCATGAGCAGTTAGAGAAGATGTCTGATGAAGAACTTAAGAAAGTTCTTCCAAATCTGAAGGTAGTCAGCAGAGCGAAACCTCTTGATAAGAAGAGACTGGTATCTATGTCACAGCAGCTTGACAATGTCTGTGGTATGACCGGTGACGGTGTCAACGATGCTCCGGCATTGAAACAGGCAGATATCGGTTTTGCAATGGGAGATGGTACAGCAGTTGCGCAGGAGGCCGGAGATGTTGTTATTCTTAACAACAGTCTGACATCTATTAAGGACTGTGTACTTAACAGTAGAACAATGGCTAAATCTGTTGGTAAGTTCCTTATTTTCCAGCTTACTGTAAATATCAGTACATTGTTAATGAACATTATCGCTCCGATACTTGGATGGACAGAGCCGTTCTCCATTGTCCAGATTCTGTGGATCAACCTGATCATGGATACACTGGCAGCTATGGCATTTGGCGGTGAGCCGATTCTGAACAGATACATGAATGACCAGCCGGCAAAGAGAACAGATAATATCCTGACTTCTTATATTAAATCTGCGATTGGTACGAGTGCTATCTTTATTACTCTGGGATCTATTTTGATTCTTGAGAATATTGGCGGTATTACAAGCTTTGTAACACCGGCATCATGTGCAGATCCGGAGCTTTATGAGAAGACATTTATGTTTGCATTTTTCATCTATGCGATCATCTTTAACAGTCTGAATACGAGATCAGAGAAGTTTAACCTGTTTGAGCACATTAGCGAGAACAAGAACTTCTTACTGGTAATGGGTGCGATTTTTGTGCTTCAGACGATCATCATTGAGATTGGTGGAAAAGTATTCAGCACAACCATGCTTGAGCCTAAGGCTTTATTGGTATCCATGGCACTTGCCATACTGATCATACCGGTGGATCTTATCAGAAAGGCAATCGTTTCAAAGTAAATTAAAAAGTGATATGATTGTGAATGTATGAAGCAGTTATGAAGTTTCATGAATGTGGTGCAGGGAACACTTGTACCACATTCTTTTTGGAGAAAATGGATGAAAAATATTTTGTGCGTTGATATGGATAACACGATTATATATTCATATAAGCATGATATCGGAGAGAAAAAATTAAACGTTGAGTTATATAATGGACGGGAAATCTCATTTATTTCTGAAAGAACCTACTCGTTGTTAAAAGAAGTAAATGACAAGATGCTGATTGTACCAACTTCTACGAGGACGGAAGAACAATACAGACGTATCAATCTGCATATAGGAGCTATACCGTATGCACTTGTCTGCAATGGCGGTGTATTACTTGTGAATGGCGAACGGGACAAAGAATGGTATTACGAATCCTTGAAGATGATCGCGGAAAGCAGACCACAGCTGGATAAGGCCATCGGTATTCTTGAAGTGGATCCGCGGCGGAAATTTGAAGTAAGATTTATAGATGAGCTTTTTGTTTTTACAAAATGTGAAAAGCCGGATGAAGTGATTAAGGATCTGAACAAAACGCTGAAGACGGAACTGGTGGATGTGTTTCATAATGGAGAAAAAGTATATGTTGTTCCTAAGAAGCTGAATAAAGGGATGGCTGTGAAACGACTTCGGAAAAAAATGAATCCCGGATATATTCTGGCTGCCGGAGACAGTGAGTTTGATGTTTCTATGGTAGAAGAGAGCGACTTTGGATGCGTTCCGGATGGATTTGGGAAGATGTTTCGTTTAAAAGAGGATTTAAAAGAAGACTTAAAAGAAAACGTAATGGAGATGGAAAGCGGAAAATTATTTTCGGAAGCATTACTGGAAAAATGCTTAAAGAAAGAGGCAGAACTGACGTGATGAGTTCTGCCTCTTCTTCTATCCGGATTAGTCCATGCTTACGCGAATTCCCCCCTGGCGTTCTGATGGCTGAATGATAACCGTAACGTTGTCTCCGGCGTGCCATTCAAACTGATAAGATTCGCCGGATGCCTGTCCGATGAAGGTTTTCCAGGATACATCGGCAGTAACACTTGGATCGCAGTGGCCGTTTCCTACCCAGCAGATGACTGCATCAGGATCGACAGAAATGGTATTGTTTTTACCAATATTGCTCAGTACGATTGGGTTGCCGTCTGACAGTACTGCAACATATGCATTCTTGCCGCGTGCAGTGAGTGTTGAAGTAGCAAGTCCTTTCTGGGAGAGAACTCCGACACCGATAAAGCGGACGCTATAATCACAGTCCTGAGTAAATGCCAGAATGTTCTCAGATTCAACAGAAATAGTTTCGCCCTGGGCCAGCTGGTAGATCACAACATGTTGTCCGTAGTTTGCATAATATGTAACGGAATCACCGTTCAGATTGACTTTCATCAATGGAAGGTTTTCACCAGTGACTCTTCGTGCCAGCTGTCCGAACAGGGCCTGCCCGAGATTCTGCTGCGGGCCGAGAAGAACTTTTTCAAACCGGTAATTCTTTGGGCCGGAATTGTCTCCGGCTATAAAAGCTCCTGCTTTTACAAAAAGAACATCATTGCCGGTACAGGTAACTTTCAGAGTTAATTCGTTGATGGTTTCAAATGTTAACATGATAGTCCTCCTTTTAAATAACCTGAACTCCGTATAATTCACAGAGTCCGGCGAGATCTCTGGAAACGCCGTTTCCGATCGCGTTAAATTTCCAGATGCCGTTATGCTGGTATATTTCGCCTATCATCATGGAAGTAACGTTGGAATAGTATTCATCCATTTTGAAACTGACTAATTCAGTGTTTGAAGCATCGGTAATCTGGATATACGCGTCTTTGATCATGCTGAAATTCAGATGCTTTTCCAGGGCTTCATTTATGGTAAGGACAAAAACAATTTTTGAAACGGCTGGGTTTAATTTTACGAAATCTATAGAGATCATTTCACGATTCTGTCCCTGATCGGCAAAAAAGACAGTGCTTCCGTCAGGACTGGATTCCTGTCCATAGAATACAAACCATGAATCACCGATAACCTTTCCGGTATTATTCAGAAGAAATGCGGATACGTCTACATCACAGTCCGGATTTGTAATATTCCATCCAAGATGCGCCTTAATTCCTGTAAGCCGGGATTGAGTTTCAAGTGGTATTTTCTGACCTTTTCGGACTGGGTTCTTAAAGGCAGGAATTCTGATAGTTGGAACAGGTCTGGAATTGAAACTATGATTGCCTGAATTTGTAGGAGCAGTATTTGCAGATCTGGTATTTACCGGACCAGCAGATCTGGAATTGGTATTTATATAAGCGGCATTTACAGATTGGGTATTAATAGAACCAGTATGCGTGGAGTTGGAATTGGGAGAAGCAGCATTTACAAATTTGGTGTTTATAGAATCAATATTGCGAGATGACAGAGGCTCCTGGATTTTCTTATTGTTAATATTCATAACGGTCTGTCTGTTGACTGCTCCGGATAAGTTTGATGGTACATTGATCATAATGATTGTCCCCTCGATGATAGCAATTATAGCAATTCCCGAAAATACTGTAATTAATCCAACCCATCAGAGCGTGAAGTCCTGCATCAGATATCTTTGTCGTGCGTTAGCACGCCTGCAGATATCTTCCTTGTCCTTCGCACTCTGCTAGACGGTCTTATTTGCATTATTTTCTGGAATTCCTATAGGAATGTTATAGTTACTGTTCACATTAAACAGTTATAATATTTATCAATATTTTACTGTGTTTCGCTGAAAGTGTCAAATAAAATGAAGTACATAAGCGAAAATTGTGAAAGAAACCTGCTGTCCACTTTGTTTTCAATAATAAAAACAAGATTCTTAAGAACAAAGCAGACAGCCAAAGGCTATTTCAGATATTTTTCCAACACCGGAAACTGTACGGGGCCGATTTCGAGGATCCTGCGGTGGAATTCTTTCAGGTCGAAATCATCGCCAAGTTTTTTCTGGCTGGCTGTTTTCAGATCAAGGAAGTTAAGGTATCCCCAGTAGTATTTCAGATAATTCCCGGGGGTTTCAACAATATACTGGTAGATTTCATTTGCAGTGGAGGCGTTGGTGATGCCGAAAGCTTTTAGAAAAGCAGCAGTGCGGGCGGCGTCCCAGCCACGATAGTGGATGCCAATGTCTATCAGCGAGTAGATGCACAGGTTCATACTACGGTTCAGCCATGCCAGACGGACTGCGCCTTTGGCTGCGGCAGAGTTTTTCATAAGGGAGGCAGCATATTCGTAACCGTAGGATTCCACATAAGTGGCCCAGCCTTCCACATAACCGGAAGAAGTGACAAGGTATCTGATGTCAGAGGGATTGCTCCGGGCGAAGGAAACTGTCTGATACAGGTGTCCGGGAAATCCTTCGTGGGCAAGAGTGCCGAAGAGTTCCAGACTGGTAGTGCGGCCGGAATCATTAATGTAAATCACATTTGGCTTCTGGGTGTCAACAGGTGGTGTGAGGTAAAAGGCCGGACTGAGGAAACTTTTCATGGATGGATGGACAGACCGGATCTCGTAGGTCACATCGCTTAATGTGGGAAAATCTTCAGTCATAAGCTTGGGCAGTGCATCCAGCATTTGTTCCGGGGACAGTGTAAGTTCGCTGACGTATCTGGACAGACCAGAAATCAAGTCAGGATCTTTCTGAAGAAGAGAACGGGTCTGCTGATAATCAGAAAGAAGCTGGGAGGACAGGCGCTGTTCGATTCTCTTGACAGGGACGTAGGTTCCGGTCTGGCTTCTGAGCAGATAAATATAGTATTCACGACCGCCCTCAAAAAAAGCCAGTCCCCGGCTGCTTTTCCCGGTTCCGCGAAGTTTCTCCAGACCATTAATCAGCTCCTGATAGGCAGGAATTACTTCTTCGCAGATTAGTTTGTGATGATATGTACAGAGCTTTTTCTGGTCTTTGTCAGTCAGGGCAGGATTAGAGAAGGCTTTTAATTTCTGAGTGAAAATGTCATCCATATAGTTGGAGTCAGGATCAGCAATAAAGGAACGGCATTGCTTCAGAATCCGGTCAAGGGTTGTATTGCTCATGAAAAGACCAGCCTGGGACTTTTGATTTTCAAGTTTCAGGATGCTCTGGAAATATGGTTTTATGGTACTTAGGAGTTTCAGATAATCGGAAATATCTTCTTTTTTATAGAAAGAATATTCTGCGAGAAGAACCGGGAGCTGTGCCTGCACGCCCAGGCTTGGACCTAGCGGCTCATCCAGAATGCTGTTTTTTCCAAGGGATACCCTGGTGTGGAAGTAGAGAAGGAGCAGATCACAGGTAAGCTGGTTTTCTTTGGAGAGTTTGGAGTAGGCAAAGGATTGCAGTTTTTTTTCATATTTCTGGCAGATGTTGGTTGTTTTGTCTGAGTCTGAGAGGACAGTACCCAGGGTGGCTTCGGGTTTTTTGATTCCTTTTTTGGAGGGATTGGCGAGGGTGTAATGCAGGGTGAGCGTGTTATTGCTTACTTCAGACTGAAATAATTCGTCGGTAAAAGCCTGAAAACGGGAATTTTCTGAAATAAAATGATCGGACAGGCAGCCCAGTCCGATTCCTGTGGCAAAAACCAGGCAGAGGGCAAGGAGTCTTTTGGGGATGCTCTTATAAATACGCATATCCACCTCGGAAGGCGCTTTTTACTATCTTATTGGAAAAGAGGGGTGAGTATGCTATCATATTTGGTAACAACAGATGGAGGTAAGAGGATGTCAGAGATTTATGATATAGCGATTCTGGGAGCAGGTCCTGCGGGAATCAGCGCAGCAATCTATGCTGCCAGAGCGAAGATGAATATTTTATGGCTGGATAAGCAGTTTGCCCAGGGCGGACAGGTACTTAACACTTACGAGGTGGACAACTATCCGGGAATGCCGGGAATCAGTGGGATGGATCTTGGTGAGGCTATGGGAGCACATGCGGCTAAGCTGGGAATTGAACCTGTAAGGGAGAATGTCCTGTCAGTAGAAGATGCCGGAACTGAGAAAATTATCCGAACAAAGAAACATGAATACAGAGCGAAAACAGTGATCCTTGCCTGTGGTGCAAGCCATCGCAGACTGAATATTCCTGGCGAAGAAGAACTGTCCGGAATGGGTGTTTCTTACTGCGCTACCTGCGATGGTGCTTTCTTTAAGGATAAGACCGCGGTTGTCGTTGGTGGTGGAAATATGGCAGTAGAGGACGCAATCTTTCTTTCAAGAATCTGTAAGAAAGTTTATCTGCTTCACAGACGGGATGAATTGCGCGCAGACGAGATCCTACAGGAGAGCTTGTCAGCATGTGAGAATGTGGAGATGATATGGAATAGTGTGGCAGTGGAGATTCAGGGTACAGAATGCGTCACAGGACTGAAAATCAGAAATGTCCTGGATGATACAGAATCCGTAATCGATACAGATGGAGTTTTTATTGCTGTAGGAATCCTTCCGAATACAGAAAAATTCAAAGGTCTGGTGAAACTTGACGAAGCCGGATATATTATTGCGGGAGAAGAGGGAATTACGGAAACACCGGGTGTTTTTGCGGCGGGAGATATCCGCACAAAGATGCTGCGACAGGTTGTGACAGCGGTGGCGGATGGCGCGAATGCGGTGATTTCTGCACATAATTATCTGATTCGGCATTAATGTTATACTTCACTCTGATTTTGAGAATTCGTTAACAGAGAGCTTGATTAGTATATCTATTTCATACTTTTTTTATTTGACATAACTTGGAAACTATGCTAATATACACAAATGCGTAACTTGTTGTAACAAAAACGTAACAATTAACGAAGCTTCATTATTCAAGGAATGTAGAGAATGATGTTTGTTACTGGGCACGGAGTGAACAGTAAATGATGTTCGCCAGCTGATATTTGGAAGGTGTTTGTCTGATTCATGGCAATATGAAATATGCCAAATAGAAGCATAGTGAAAGTGTCCCAGAGATTGGAGTGTATATTAACAGGAGTTGACAGGTAAATGAATAATAAAATAAAAGCAATTTTAATGGCAGTAGCTGTAAGTTCTATGGTTCTGACACAAGGAGTGAGTGCGGCACAGTTTGATGACGGTGAGCAGGTGTTTTCTGATGGAACAGACAGCAGCGAAGCAACCGGAAGTGTGAGTGCTCTGGCAAGTGCTCTTGCGAAGCAGACAGAAGAGGAAACTCAGAAGTTTGTAGCGAAGAAAGAGGAAGCAGCCCAGATCCGCGAGGAGAGAAGAATCGAGAAGGCGGAAAATGCATCTGAGAAAGCAGAGCAGGAAAAGGCAGCAGCGTTGGAGAGTATCCGGCAGACAGTTGAGGATGCAAAGAAGAAAGCAGCCGAAGAGGCAGAAGCAAAGCGTGTCGCCAAGAGACAGGCAGTAGTGGATTTTGCACTGCAGTTTGAGGGAAATCCTTATGTATACGGTGGAACAAGCCTTACAAACGGTGCTGACTGTTCTGGTTTTGTAATGTCTGTATTTGCCAACTTTGGCTATAGCCTTCCGCGTGTGGCAGCAGCCCAGTGTGATGCCTCCACTAAGAAAGATATCAACCAGATTGAGCCGGGAGATCTGGTATTCTATGGAAGCGGAGCTATCGATCATGTAGCGCTTTATATCGGTGATGGAAAGATCATTCATGCCAGCGGTGCTGCTACAGGAATCAAGATTTCCAACTATGATTATGAACAGCCGACAGCGATTGGAACATTCATGGAATAATAAGAAATAATTGTGATTATGTAAAAGCCTCGTTTAGAGCTTACTCTTATATTTGAGTAACGATAAATGAGGCTTTTTATGTGTCTGTTTAACCGAATCAAGTAAGTCCCCTGCGGAGATCGCAGACAGTAATAAGTAGTGAGTAGAGTCTTTCTTGAATATTCATTTATCCACCCATAAGAAGCATAAAACAGAGGATTCGACAAATTGCACAAAGAATGTCGAAAGGTGGGATAAGTGGATAAAGTCATACACATTCTATCCACATGTATAACCTTTAAAAAATCCCGTAAATTAAAGTTATACACAAAGTTATCCACATTATCCACATTTTATGTGTGTGGAATACTTGATTTACATAACAGAAAAAGAAACGAATGTTTTGTGTAAAATGATAAATCCGCATTTTACGACAGAAAAAATCAAAAATCTATTGACTTTTTTATATTCTAAAAATCATATAATATTGCGCGCAAAAGGCAAAATAAAGGATTATATATAAAAATAATCAGAATATTCAAAAAGGTATTGTGCAGATAGACACAACAGAATATAAAAAGAGAATCCGAGTGTGTAAAAGATGAAATTTCCACATAGGAGAGACAGATGTGGATGACAGATACACAAAACAAATAATGATGGGGATAACTTTTTAAATAGTTTTCCACATGTAAAAAGCAGCCAGATGGGTTCAGAATTTTTGGATTCCGGACATACATCTGGCTGTTTTTTAATTACTTTATATTTATTTTTGCTTCATTCGCTTGATGACTTTCAATCTGGTGAATTCCTCACGCTCTTTTTCTTCCAGTGCATTCTGGATATCCTTGGTCAGTGCCTCGTACTTCGGAATTGTGATATTCTTCAGTGCGTTGGCACGTTTCTGCGTCTTTTTGATGTTGGCTGCGAGACGGATGGCTGCGTTTTCCACCATAGAGAGGCGGATGGACAGCTCTTTTACCTTCTCGAATGCAGCCTTGGCTTCGTCCAGGGACATCTTTGTGCTGTAGTAAGCGTAGGTTGGGGTATTGCTGGTTTTGTCATATTCCACAAGAGGAATCTCCGTACCCATAACGCTTCGGGTTTTGATACGGATGGAATTCTCTATGGGAACGGTACAGGCAATCTGCTGGACAAAGGCAATGCCGATTTCCATATTTGCCTTCTGGAGCGCAGCGTAAGCGGCGCGGAAAGTGACATCAATCTGCGTCTGGATATCCTTTGCCTGATCAATCAGATCCATCATCTCGCGGATCAGGATGTTACGCTTCTTGTCCATCAGTTCATAACCCTGACGGGAAAGTTTCAGCGAGTTTTTTGCAAGTATCAGGTTTCCCTTGGTGGGAAAGGTATTCGGATCCATTCAATCACCTCGCTTCTTTTAGCGTACTGTTTCGTGATAGTATTTATCGAGGATCTTCGTATCGATTCGGTCAAGTTCTTCCTTCGGAAGAAGTCCCAGAAGCTCCCAGCCTTTATCAAGAGTCTCGGTGATGCTTCGGTTCTCCGTCTCTGACTGACCGACGAATTCATTTTCAAAAGCCTTACCAAATACCAGATATCGTTTATCCAGTGGAGAGAGCTCATCCTCACCGATAACAGAAGCAAGGGCTCTGGCATCTCCAACCTTTGCATAACAGGAGAAAAGCTGGTTTGCTACGTCCTGGTGGTCGGCTCGGGTGTAGCCTTCACCGATACCATCTTTCATCAGACGGGAAAGGGATGGCAGTACGTTGATCGGCGGGTAGATTGCCTGCCCATGAAGCTGTCTGTCCAGAACAATCTGGCCCTCGGTGATATAACCGGTAAGGTCAGGGATTGGGTGAGTGATATCATCGTTAGGCATGGTCAGGATTGGAATCTGAGTTACAGAACCTGGTTTGCCTTTGACGATACCGGCGCGCTCGTACAGGGTTGCAAGTTCACTGTACAGATAGCCCGGGTAACCTTTACGGGACGGAATCTCACCTTTTGAGGATGATACTTCTCGCATGGCCTCGCAGAAAGAAGTGATATCTGTCAGAATGACCAGGATGTGCATTCCTTTTTCAAAAGCAAGATACTCTGCGGCGGTGAGGGCAATCTTCGGTGTAAGAAGACGCTCAACAACCGGATCGTTTGCCAGGTTCAGGAACATGACTACGTGGTCTGCAGCTCCGCTTTCCTCGAAGGTACGGCGGAAAAATTCTGCGACATCATATTTGACACCCATTGCTGCGAAAACAATGGCAAATTTTTCATCAGAGCCTTCTCCCAGGGATGCCTGCTGTACGATCTGTGCAGCCAGCTTATCGTGTGGAAGACCATTTCCGGAAAAAATCGGAAGCTTCTGACCACGGATCAGCGTGGTCAGTCCGTCAATCGCGGAGATACCGGTGTTGATATAGTTTCGTGGGTATTCGCGGGCTACCGGGTTCAGTGGAAGTCCGTTGATGTTTAATTTGACTTCCGGGGTGATGTCGCCCAGTCCGTCGATTGGCTGGCCGATTCCGTTGAAGGTTCGTCCCAGGATCTCCGGGGAAAGTCCGATCTCCATTGGGTGTCCGGTCAGTCTTGTGTGGGTATTGCTTAAGGACATGCTGTCTGTTCCCTCGAAAACCTGGATTACAGCTTTGTCCTCGTAGATCTCAATAATACGGCCGATCTTGCGAGTCCCGTCGTCCATGTGAAATTCTACGATTTCTTCATAGGAGGCATTTTTGACTCCTTCCAGGACCACCAGAGGTCCGTTTATTTCGCTTAAGCCTAAATATTCAATTGCCATAAACTTCTCCTCTCCCGGCATCAGCCGTTTCTCTTCATAATGTCGTCGTAGAAAGTGTCGATATCCTGTTTATACTGGTCAAATTTCTCAAGCTGATTATTTGCTACATCATATTTAATGGAAATGATTTTTTCAAAAATATTGTTGCCTTCTTTGAGTATGGAAACAGGCATTCCGCGGTTGATCAGTGCGCGGCATTTTTCATAAAGATAGAGAATCGTTTCCATCATCTTAAATTGTTTTTCCATAGGTACGCAGGTGTCTTCTGCGTGGAAAGCATTCTGCTGGAGGAATCCCAGACGGATGACTCTGGCGATTTCCAGTGTCAGTTTCTGGTCATCAGGAAGAACGTCACTACCTATCAGTTTAACGATCTCCATCAGGGAACTTTCCTGATTCAGAATCGCCATCAGCTGGTTTCTGTCTGCCACAAATTTCGGGGAAACATGTTCTCTGTACCATGGTGTCAGGTCTTCCAGATATTCACTGTAGCTGGTCAGCCAGTGGATCGCAGGGAAGTGACGGGCATAGGCAAGAGATTTGTCCAGCCCCCAGAAGCAGCGGACGAAACGCTTGGTGTTCTGTGTGACAGGCTCTGAGAAGTCACCACCCTGAGGGGAAACAGCTCCGATAATGGAGACAGAGCCTTCCGTTCCATTTAAGTTCTGCATCATTCCCGCACGCTCATAGAATGCGGACAGCTTGGATGCCAGATATGCAGGGAAACCTTCCTCGGCAGGCATTTCCTCCAGACGTCCAGACAGCTCTCGAAGTGCCTCAGCCCAACGGGAAGTGGAGTCTGCCATGATGGCTACGTCGTAGCCCATGTCGCGGTAATATTCCGCGAGGGTAACACCTGTATAAATAGAAGCTTCACGTGCCGCAACCGGCATGTTTGAAGTATTGGCAATCAGTGTGGTTCTGTCCATCATCAGGTTTCCGGATTTCGGGTCGATCAGTTTGCTGAAATCTTCCAGAACCTGAGTCATCTCATTACCACGCTCTCCGCAGCCAATGTAGATGATGATATCTGCGTCAGACCACTTGGCAATCTGATGCTGTGTCATTGTTTTACCGGTACCGAAACCTCCCGGAACAGCGGCTGTACCGCCTTTTGCAATCGGGAAAAGGGTATCCAGGATACGCTGGCCTGTGACAAGCGGAACGCTTGCAGGGAAACGTTTGTGTGTCGGTCTTGGGATACGGATCGGCCATTTCTGCGCAAGTGCCAGATCTTTGGTAGTGCCGTCTGCGAACTGAATGGTTACGATTGGTTCCAGAATGGTGTATTCTCCGTCAGGAACCGCATGGATAACTGTGGCTTCTGTGAGATTCGGAGGCACCATGGATTTATGAAGGATAGAATCGGTTTCCTGGGTTTCTGCGATGATAGAACCAGGTCCTACGACATCTCCTTCTTTTACTGTGATGTGTGTTTTCCATTTTTTTTCTGTGTCAAGAGAGTCTACGCTGACACCTCGGGAAATATATTTGCCTGAAGCTTTGGCAATTTCTTCCAGGGGACGCTGGATACCGTCAAAGATGTTGTGAATGATTCCAGGTCCGAGAAGTACGGAGATGGCATCTCCTGTACCTGTAACTGTATCTCCTGGTCTGAGGCCTGTAGTTTCCTCAAAAACCTGTACGGTGGTCATGCCTTTTTTCAGGCCAATGATCTCACCTACCAGATGTTCCGGACCTACATAAACCATCTCGGAGATTTTAAATCCATTGTCGCCCTTCAGATAAATGACGGGGCCGTTGACACCGTAGATAATACCTGTATTACTCATGTTCTGGTCCTCCGTCAAACTTGAATTCTTTGTATGCTGCCTCAAAATTTCCTGCAAAAGAGTGATCGATCAGGATGTTCTTGTGAGGAATCGTGGCGCGGATACCGCCAAGGAAGGAGTCTTTGGCGAGCTGAATGGCTGCGCCTGTGCGCTGTTGAAGCTTCTCTGAAAGTGCGCTGTCTTCCGGGGAAAGATAGATGGAGATTTCATCGTTTTCGGCAAAGTCCAGAGCTTCTTTGATCTTTTCACTGAGATAATCTTCATATTCCGAAGTTTTGGTGAAGGATTTGAGAAGTTCTTTTACCTCAGAGAAGATTTTCTCTTTTAAATCATTCTGTTTCTTGGTCCAGTCGCGTTTGATCGTGAGCTGTTCTGCGGAAAGCGCCTTGTTTACTTCACGTCTTGCATTGGCGGTTTCTGCTTTGATCTGTGCCTGGGCATTTTCCTCACTGAGGGCCTTGCGCTCTTCTGTCATTTTT
The DNA here is from genome assembly GCF_056504575.1 of Blautia sp. CGZ-1-C1. Classification (NCBI taxonomy): domain Bacteria; kingdom Bacillati; phylum Bacillota; class Clostridia; order Lachnospirales; family Lachnospiraceae; genus Blautia; species Blautia sp. CGZ-1-C1. The sequence continues at coordinate 21,973 of NZ_JBWLUT010000107.1, read as the reverse complement.
TCCAGAGTCTGTCTGTGCTCTTCAAGAATGGCGGCAGCTTTTGCGCGGGCATCTTCAACAGTGATATCATAAAAATGGCTGAGTTTTTCATCAATTGTCATGTTAACACCTGCCTATAGTTTTAGTCCAATCGCCTCATTTACATATGAGGTAATAAAATCCGGTTTGCGTCCAGTACCGTGCCTGTCGGGGATTTCGATGATCAGAGGGGTCTTGTGATGAAGCTTTACATCATCAATAATTTCAGGAAACTCCCGGCCGAATTTCTCGGTCAGGAGTATGATTCCGATTTCTTTATTGGAGATGGCTTTCTGCAAAGCATCTTTTAATTCATCATGTGTGTGAACAACTACACCCTCTACACCTGCCAGTCTCATCCCTGTGTAGGTATCGATATTGTCGCTGATCAAAAACATCTGCATCTTATAACTGTCCCAGAATCATGAAGGAGATGATCAGTCCGTAAAGGGCAACACCTTCTGCAAGACCTACGAAGATAAGGGATTTACCAAGGATACTCTGATCCTCGCTGATAGCGCCTAAAGCTGCGCTTGCCGCACTGGCAACGGCAATACCACCACCGATACAGGAAAGACCGGTTACAAGGGCTGCTGCGATGTAGCCCATACCTGTTGCAAGACCTGCCTCAGAACCGGCAGCAGCCTGTACAGAAGAAGCACCTGTGAACATTACGGCGATGGCGATGAGCATTGTGCCAAAGAAGAAGAATGCGTTTACGCCGATGGCTGTTTTGTAACGACCGCGGTTTTTCTCGCCAATGAGATAGTATCCAAATGGAAGGATGATGCTGAGTACCAATGCGATTGCTAAAATAATCTGTGCTATTGTTGTCATAATTAAATCTCCTCTTGGTTTTATTTTAACCGAATAAACTGCGAAGCAGTTATTCGGTTATGAGCAAGTAGCGAAGCGGATTGCGAATATCCGCTTGACTGAAAAGTATTATGCGTTTTGATATTTTTTCTTTATTTATTTTACGGAGCGGAATGGCTCAAATTTACGTCCCGTACCTTTGTAGAAACGGCTGAACATTTCGTAATATTCCAGACGAAGTACCTGGATACCTACGATCAGACCTTCCATACCGCATACAAAAAGGTTTCCAAGGACTACCACTACCCAGTTAAGATTTCCGCTTTCCGCGCCTGCGAGCATGAGGACAACTTCCATCATAGCTGCATGGCTGACTGCGAAAGCTCCGATACGGACAAAGGAAAGGGTATTGGAGAAGTAGCTTAACAGGACTTCAAACATTTCAAAAAGTCCCTGTACAATGAACATTCCTTTTTCCTTCGGCATAACTTCTGATTTCTTCTCGATAAGGGCTGTGAGAGGCTCTTTCAGGAAAATCAGGATCAGCGGCACACCAAACATGATAAACAGTACGATTCCTCCCGGAAGTGTATGACCGGTCAGGATCAGTGCGATGGAAACAACTGCGGATCCGTAGAATACCAGACCTGCTATGGAGTTTGTATCGAACCAGATATGCTCGATATCTCCGGCTTTCCACGCGTTTAAGATGTTAAATACCATACATAAAAGGATGATTCCCATACCAAAACCAATGGCAATGATAAATACAGTATTCAGTTTTCCGATAAACGGAACAGACATCATATTGTTCATCGGACGCAGCCACAAGGCAGGTATCACATCTTCAAATCCGAAGATACTTCCGAACATAAATCCGAAGAATGTGGAGAATACACCTGCGCAGCTGATGATACCTGCCAGTGTGATATGTTTAAATTTATAAAGCAGGAAACCACCGATAAAGAGCAACAATCCCTGTCCGACATCACCGAACATTGCACCGAAGATAAAGGAATAGGTCAGTGCCACAAACCATGTCGGATCCATCTCATTGTAGGCTGGAAGGCCATACATTTTGATATACATTTCAAAAGGTTTGAACAGCTTCGGATTCTTTAATTTGGTCGGCGGCTGCTGGTGCACGCCAGGTTTCAGATGCTCGTCTTCTTCACCATCAATAATGCAGAAGATACGGCTGTCATCCTTGATATCTGCCTGGAAAGAATGTGCATCTTTCTCAGTCATCCATCCACATAAAATATAGAAGACATCCTTATCCCCATGGGTACATGCTGCAAGTCTGCGCACATCAAAATTGCCGGAAAGCTGTGCGATCGCGTTGCGGGATGCTGCGATATCTTCTTTGTTCTGCTGGAGAAAATCAGCTTTTTTCTGGTTCGCAGACTCCAGTCTGGCAGCTACATCGCTGCGTTTTTTGGTGAGTTCTTCGAATGCTGATTTGGCAGTCCCTTCATAAGTATCCGGCATATAAATCCGCTCGAAATGCATGGAAGAGTAGACGGCTTTGACCTTCTGTGCTTCATGTTCCGGCACGAAATATACACCCCAGATATACTGGTCATCTTCGTCACATTTGATAAAGATCGTGTCCAGATTCTCATAAATATACTTCTCAAATTTCTGATAATATTCCTTCTCAATTCTTCCGAAACGGAAGTGGATGAACTGGAATTTCAGGATTGAGGAGAGGTTGTAATTGATGTTTCTGAATGGTCTGATCACTCGCAAAGATTCATCAAGTGCTGCAAGCTGACTCTCCAGATCCGCGCGGGTATTGCTCAGTTCCTGATAATCGGACTGAAGCCGGCGGATGGTATTTAATGCCTCTTCCGTATTCATTGATCGGACGGAAATCTGCTTTGTATCCGTCAGCTCCTCATAAAAGCTGTTAGCAGTAGTGAGTGCTTCTTTATATGGATTAATCTCCATAAAGGGAGAAAGACTCTCCACTGCAGTCAGCTCGGAAAGGGCATTTTCCAGATGGATTTCGTACTTGCATAGGTAGGTGTTTACCACTCTGTCAATATCGGTTTTCGGACCGGTAATGCTCAGAAACTTCATTTTCTCAATCATAAATTCACCTCCTGGTTAGTTGTATTTAATACAGTTTACATAATATGAATATATAACTTGTATGAAATCTGCTGTATTATTCTATAGTTTTTATAGTCTGCAAAAAATATTATGTGCAGATTATAAAGCTTGTGGATATCAGCTCATGAGTTATGTCAGTTATTACATATATAACGCATGGCTTCATCATGCTGTACGCCATAACGGACGCATTCAATAGCAATCGTCAGGCGGTTTACTTCATGTTCCTTATGATATAGGTAGGAATAGATCACTGCCACAGAATAGGGATTCCTGTGCGCTTCTTTTTCCAGGATACTGCGGAGGATATAGTTGTAAAATTCCTCCAGATTGGCAACAGTAAGCTGCCCATATCTGGTGCCGTACCATGTTTTCTGGAAAATCCTTCTGGCATCTTCCGGTGTCGGAGCTTCTACCAGAGCGGTGAGCTCTTCTTTCTTTAATTTATAATTCATAGGGATCAGAAGCGCATAAATACTTGCCGGATCCATGTTGAAATATCGTTTGGAACGTTGGATAAACTGCAGGTTCAGCATATCGAATTTCTCGCCGTAGGTACGGGTGATTTCTTCCAGATCCTTGCCTTTAAACAGCTTCTTGCGTACGTTCCAGATCTGTGTAAAATAGTACAGATCCAGTGCCATACCGTAGTCAAAAAGAAGCGCCGTTTCGTGTTCCTGAATCTTCGAAAGCGGGATATAAAACTCGTTTCCTTTGAGGCAGGAGATCAGTTCTTCCATGGTGGAACAGGCTGTGATCTGGTCTACATCGATGTTGGAATGCAGGCGGAAGAAGTCACGATACGGAGAGACATCAACAGGGTCTGTGTCGCGGTGATCGAAGATATTTGTCATAACTTCTTTCAGTACACGAATCTCATATCGCTTGGAATACAGATCCAGAAACTTACGCTGTTCGAGATTTGCAAAGTGATAGATTCTGGAGAAATTCTGGAAAATAGATTTCTTCAGAAGCTTCTCAATCTGGCCCCGGTGCAGGGTATTTTCATCCAGTGCATCCCATTTGGAAGAATATTCCGGCATTCGTTTCAGATAGGCAGCTACCTGTGTAACGTTGGAGAGCTGGAGAATTTCCTCGAACTGCTCCATGGTAGTGAGTCTGCTCTGCATTGCGCGGATTTTCGTGGAAAGTCCGCTGTAGGAGAGTACGCCTCCCATTATTGCTCACTTCCTTTCCTGATATTTTGTATTTGATTACATAGATAAAATTTTCTCAAATAGTTCCCGGGAAAGCTGTGTGTGCTGCTGCTCATACTGGGCATCAAGAGAAGAAAAGGTAGCCTCGGTGTCTGCCCGTAACTGCGATAGTCGGGAGTCTTTTTCTTCTTCAAGCTGCTGACGGATCTTTAGAATCTGTTCATTTGTCTGAGATTCCAGCAGATCATCGTAATCTTTACATTTCTTTTCCGCTTCTTCAGAAAGCACTTGCTTTTGTCGGTCGCAGTCTTCCATGATGCGTTGGGCTGTAAGCTCGATTTCAGATAATTTGTTAAGTATCTGCTCCATCTTCAACCTCCTTAGTTGTCAAATTTTTACAAAAAAATCAGATTTACTATGTGTAAAATAGTAATATCTGTTAGATATAATACACCCTTTTGTTGAAAAAAACCATCTAAATTTTCTTTAGAGAGAAAAACTTGTTATTTTTTAAACAAGGCGGGGAAATGGATGTTATTGGGTGAATGGGTGTGGTATAATGACTTATCGCAATTGTTCAGTGCATTAACAGTTACGTTTTATGTATAATTAATTCAGGAGGGATAAAATGGCGGATTTTGTATGTCATGGAGATATTTTATATTCGGAAAGTATAGAGAAACTGAAAGTATTTGAGGACAGCTATCTGGTAGTGCAGGATGGTTTCGTTGAGGGAATTTATGAAACTCTTCCTGAGAAATTTCAGGGAGTGGAGGTAAAAGATTATGGCAGAGGTCTGATCATACCGGCATTCTCTGACCTGCATATTCATGCTTCCCAGTTTGTGCAGCGTGGAGTCGGAATGGACAAGCTGCTTTTTGACTGGCTTAATGATTATACATTTCCGCAGGAAGCCCGTTTCGCATCCATGGATTACGCAAAGAATGTGTATGATCAGGTAGTGACAGAACTGCTCAGACAAGGAACGTTTCATGCGAGTCTTTTTACGACGATTCATTATGATGCGTCAGATTACCTGTTCAGGGCGCTGGCTGATAAGGGAATGTATGCGTATGTGGGTAAAGTGAATATGGACATGAATTCTCCTGAGTATCTGTGTGAGACGACAGAAGAATCCCTGAAAGAGACAGAGCGCTTCCTTGCAGAACATCAGGGAAAAGGAACTGTGCAGCCGATTCTGACACCGAGATTTGCACCGACCTGTTCTGAGCCGTTAATGAAAGGACTGGGCGAACTGGCTGCAAAATATCATTGCGGATTGCAGACTCATCTGGTAGAATCTCAGGCAGAGGTGAAATGGACGTTGGAATTATTTCCAGATTATGGTTCGGATGCAGAGATTTATGAGAGAAATGGACTGCTGGAACATGGACCGTCTATTTTTGCACATTATATTTTTCCATCTCAGGCAGATCTGGATATTATCCGCAAAGCTGGCAGCGTAACAGTGCATTGCCCGGATGCAACTACCAATATTATAGCAGGAATTATGCCGGCGAAAGCATTAAGTGAGAAAGGCGTTCCGATCGCCATGGGCTGTGATATCGGAGGCGGACAGCATGCGGCTGTTTACAGACAGGTTGCAAGAGCAGTACAGCTTTCGAAACTGAAAGAGTTTTATGAACCGGAAGGAAATGGAAGCATAACGTTTGCACAGGCATTTCATATGGCAACCAAGGCTGGCGGAAGCGTATTTGACCGCGCAGGTTCTCTGGAGAAAGGCTATCGGTTTAATGCGCTGGTGCTTGACGGACTGGAGGATGAAGGCTTTACCCTGAGCCCGGAGGAAAGAGCGGAGAGATTCTGCTATGCGGGAGATGACAGGAATATAATAGGAAGATTTATTGATGGCAAGGAGATAATTTTGCCGTAATATCAAAGAAAATAGAGATGGAATTGCTATAGTTTATATTGTCTGATATAAAGAGACAGAGGTTGGACGATTAACGTTTTACTAATAAAATATATAAGGAGAGACTATGAGATTAAGAAATATCCCTGGGGCACAGGATTCGATTCTGGAGAGCCCTTATGTGGTGCAGGAGCCACAGACAAAGAAAGGACACTGGGCGGAGGTTTTTGCGAAAAAGCAGCCGCTTCATATAGAAGTAGGAATGGGAAAAGGACGCTTTCTGATGGACCTGGCGCGTCTTCATCCGGAGATCAATTATGTGGGAATCGAGATGTATGACAGTGTACTTCTGCGTGCGCTGCAGAAGAGAGAAGAGCTGGAGCAGAACGGAGAGGTTTATTCCAATTTATTCTTTATGAGAGTAGATGCCAGACTTCTGCCGGATATTTTTGAAAAGGGAGAGGTGGATAAAATTTATCTGAACTTTTCCGATCCATGGCCAAAAGCACGCCATGCAAAACGCCGTCTGACATCGAGAGAATTCCTGGCGCGTTACGACCAGATTCTGGTGCAGGACGGAAAGGTGGAATTTAAGACGGATAACAGGGATTTGTTTGAGTTTTCGTTGGAAGAAGTGAAAGAGGCAGGCTGGAATCTGGAAAACTATACCTTTGATCTGCATCATAATGAAGAGATGGTGCAGGGGAATGTGATGACGGAGTATGAGGAGAAATTTTCCTCTATGGGGAATCCAATCTGTAAGATGGTGATTTCAAGGGGATAATTTTTGCTATGTTTCAGCCTGGTGTAGAGATGTGTAGTGAAAACAGATTGTGGATATCTGTCTGAAGTCTTAGTGTTTCGCTGGATAGCTAATGGACAGGAATACAATATTTTACAGATGTAGTATTTCTGTGACTGGAATATGAAGCCTGCGTTGCATAATATAGTGTAAGAAAATCCAAGGGGCGCTTCGCGCCCCGAAGGAGTCTGCCTATGAAACGAAAAAGTTCTTTCCATAATAAGATGGTACAGTTTGGATATGAGCATAAAAAATTTGACAATACTTTCAGCCAGGTGCGAAAGTCAGCAGAAGAGGTCAATAAGATGCTAAATAAGATGTCTAAAAAGGATGAAAAAAAGGAAAAATAAAAGAAATAGAAAATTTTCTAAAATTTTTTTAAAATACCTATTGACATTTTATCTCACATTATATATAATATCACTTGCGTTGAGGAGTTAACAAGACATCAACACAAAGAAAACAAAAGAATATGCGCCTTTAGCTCAGTTGGTAGAGCACCTGACTCTTAATCAGGGTGTCCAGGGTTCGAACCCCTGAAGGCGCACTAAGAACACTGTTTTTGCGGACAAAGCGATTGCCGCGGGGACGGTGTTTTTTATGTTTTATGGGAAAGTGAAAAATAAAGGTGTCTGGGAAATAGATAGAAATGAAGTATTTACGCCCCTATGGAGAAAGTTCCACAGGGGCGTAAAAGTATTTTATGCTATTGATACCTCTTAAAGAACACAGGGTCAAGCTGGTAAATATCTTCATGGAGAAGGGAAGACTGCTGCGCAAGATGCAGATAAACCCTGGTTACCTTATAATCCGTATGTCCAAGAAGCAGGCGGAGCATCTCGATGTTACCGCCGCCTTTAATATATGACGTTGCAAAAGTATGTCGACAAAGATGGGGATGAAGCCGATCTATGCCGGATTTCTTTTTTATCCGGGCAAAGAGCTGCTTGATCACATTGGAGTTGATCGCTTCCTGTTGTCTCATCTGTAAAAACACATAGGACATAGGAGAAAGAGCTGTATACTTGCGATGGATCACACAATACTTCATCAGGTTTACTTTCAGCCGGGGGCAGAGAATCACAAGTCTTGTCTTGGATCCCTTAGATTTATATACCTGAATGATATTTTTATCAAACATAAGATCACAGACGGAGGCCAGGAATCATTTTTAACTAGAAAATATACTGTTAAATGTGAGAAACTGGGCATTTTATCAGAAATACAGAGGAAATATAATGGAAATCCAGAGGAAATAAATTACTGAAATTTCCGATAAATGCTATACTATTTCCGAAAGGAGCGATAACATGACCGATATCAGATATATTTCAACAAAAGAAGCCGCCGGGATTATGGGATTATCAACAAGAAGAGTAGTAGGGTTATGTAATGCTGGAAAACTGGAAGGCGCTTTAAGAAAAGGTCGCAATTGGATGGTTCCGGAGGAGACTGTATATGATTACATTGGCATTAAAAAACCTGAAGCAGGAAATGCAGAGGTTCTTTCTTGCGCAGTTGGGAATACATCTTACATGGATGTAGTAAAGAACAGTTATTATGTAGATAAAACACTTCTGATCCGTGATTTGATTGATGATCAGGTTCCGGTCATTTTGTTTACCAGACCACGAAGATTTGGAAAGACACTTGCTCTTGATATGCTTAAAACTTTTTTTGAAAAAACAAAAGAGGATACTTCCGTTTACTTCAAAGATAAGCAGATTTGGGCATGCGGTGAAAAATATCAGAAGATGCAAGGTGCATTTCCGGTGATTTTCATCACTTTCAAGGATGCAAAGTTTTCGGATTGGGCTAGTACTTATGCGGCAATTAAAAATGTAATTCGTGATGAGTTTATGCGGCATGATGAGCTTTTTACAAGCGACAGCCTTAATCCGGTGGAACAGGACTATTTGTCCAGAATGCAGTTGGATGAGCTGAGTGAGGTGGAGTATACCAGAGCACTCCTGAATCTGGGACGCATGTTGGAAAAACATCATCAGTCCAAGGTAGTCATTCTCATTGACGAGTATGACACTCCAATCCAACAGGGACATTCCGGAGGTTTCTATAATGAAGTGATTACATTTATGCGTAATTTGATGTCCGGAGGTCTTAAGGATAACCCTGCTCTTGCTTTGGGTGTTCTTACCGGCATCCTCCGTGTGTCAAAGGAGAATCTGTTTAGCGGACTTAATAATCCAATCGTAAATTCTGTGCTTGATGAGAAATACAGCAAATACTTTGGATTTACTGTGGATGAAGTGGACACTATGGCAGCATATTATGGACAGGAGGAAAAACTGGAAGAACTTCGTGAGTGGTACGACGGATATCGTTTCGGAAGTACAGAAATCTATAATCCCTGGTCTGTTTCCAACTATTTCTATAATAACTGTCAGGCGAAACCATATTGGACCAATACCAGTGATAATGAGATCATCCGGGAGATCATGATATCTCTTACACCGGATATTGCAGAAAACCTTTTTGCGCTGTTGCAGGGGCAGACCGTTCAGGCATCGCTAAATATGGATGTCATCTGTCCGAGGATAACGGATGGAACCGATACCATCTTCAGCTTCTTGTTACTTGCGGGATATTTAAAACCTGTAAGTGATGTAGTTGAAACAGAATTTGGGACATTTATGGAGCTGGCGCTACCGAATAAGGAGATTCGCAGAGTTTACAATACAGAGATTTTATCCTGGCTCAGGGGGACAGTGGATGGTAATATCATGGCAGGACTTGAAAAAGCACTGTATCTGAATGATGGGAAGAAACTTCAGGAATTCCTTCGAAAATATATGATTACCTGCATCAGTTGTTTTGATGGAGCCACAGAAAGCTTTTACCATGGCATGATGCTTGGACTGGCAGCAGGCATGTCCTCAAGATATTATATCAGATCAAACAGGGAATCCGGAGAGGGAAGATTCGATCTTGTGTTGGAACCTAAGGTACATTCTTTGCCGGGCGTTATCATGGAATTCAAAGCGATAAAGGATGATGCTGGTTTATCTGCATCCGCCGCAGAGGCTCTGAAGCAGATTGAGGATAAGCACTATGATACAGATATGGAGGATCACGGAATCAAGGAAATTGTAAAATACGGAATTGCCTTTGCTGGTAAAAATGTAGAGATTGCAAAAGGCTAAAAAAGATAACTCATACCCATTTGCTCGAGTCAGGTTGTTTTTTTGTTACCAATAAAGTCATAAAAGCTTCCTGGATGAAACAATACAAAGAGCAAAGATTGGAAATGCCCAGAGGGAAGCAGAACAGGCTTATAACTACAACAAATGGAAAGACAACCATGAAAATATAGTAGAGCCAAAATTCATTCCATTGCCGCAGGCAATCTGGACAGATAATCATTTGTACGACGGAGAAAGGAGACGGATATGGAGCACTTGCGTTGTGTAGTGGAGCGAATTACATATCAGAATGCAGACAATGGATATACGGTTCTGAAATGTGCAGTGAAGAATTACAGTGATCTTGTTACGGTAGTTGGCACAATGCCGGATACCCATGTTGGCTCTGTGTTGTCTCTGGAAGGGATGTGGAAGATGGATGCCAGATATGGGCGGCAGTTTTCCGTAGAGAAATTTGAAGAAACACTCCCCGCTACGGTATACGGAATTGAAAAATATCTGGGTTCCGGTCTGGTCAAAGGAGTTGGTCCTAAATTTGCAAAAAGAATTGTGGAGAAATTTGGGAAAGATACGCTGAATATCATAGAAGATACTCCTGATAAATTGCTTACGGTACAGGGAATAGGGAAAGTTCGGGTAGAACGGATTAAAACAAGCTGGCAGGAGCAGAAAGAAATCAAAAATATCATGCTTTTTCTGCAAAGTCATGAAGTCAGTACCTCTCATGCGACAAAGATTTTTAAGACATATGGCAGTGAGAGTATTGCAATTGTAAAAGAGAATCCATACCGTCTTGCAGATGATATCTGGGGGATTGGATTTAAGACAGCGGATTCCATTGCGCAGAAGATGGGAATTGATAAAGGGAAATTTGTCCGTCTGCGCAGTGGTACTTTTTATACATTGAACAAGCTGGCAGAAGCCGGACACTGTTATGCTACAAGAGAGCAGCTGATCGGGAAAGCAAGGGAACTTCTGGAAGTGGAAGATGCGGAGCTGGAAATCACACTGGATGAAATGATCCGTACAAATGATGTGATCCGGGAGGTGGCCGGTGAGCAGGAAGCGGTCTATCTGCCACCCTATTATTTTTCGGAAAGTGGATGTGCAAAACGGCTGATCCGGCTTATGTCCTGTGGAAAGAAGAAATCTGAGGATGCAGAAGAAATACTAAAGAAAGTAGCAGCTTCGTCAGAAATTACCTATGATGAAATCCAGTGGCAGGCAGTAAAGACAGCTATTTCCTCTAAAGTTATGGTACTGACCGGCGGACCTGGAACCGGAAAGACTACGACAACCCTGGGAATTATTTCAGCATATAAGCAGGCAGGCTCTCAGATTATTCTCGCAGCACCTACAGGAAGGGCAGCAAAAAGAATGTCCGAGGCTACCGGTATGGAGGCTAAGACCATTCATCGGTTATTGGAATATAAACCGCCGGAAGGTTATCAGAAGAATGAAGAACATCCGCTGGAAGGCGATGTGCTGATTCTGGACGAATGTTCCATGATTGACATTATGTTGATGTACAATCTTTTAAAAGCGTTGCCGGAACAGATGTCTCTTATTCTTGTGGGAGATATTGATCAGCTTCCGAGTGTCGGGGCAGGCAATGTTCTCAGGGATATTATTGATTCCGGATGTGTTCCCGTTGTACGTCTGACCAGAATTTTCCGTCAGGCACAGGGGAGCAGGATCATTATGAATGCACACAGGATCAATAAAGGGGAAAGCATTGATATGAGAGGCGGAAAAGATTCAGACTTTTTCTTTGCCACTAAACAGAGCAATCAGGAAGTGGTGGATACCATCGTTCAGTATTGCAGGATGAACCTGCCGAGATATTATCATGTGGATCCATTGCAGGACATTCAGGTGCTGACTCCGATGCAGAGAGGCGAATGTGGAGCAGTAAATCTGAACCAGGTGCTGCAGGAAGCCATGAATCCGTCAAAGATTTTTTTGAGGAGAGGCGGGACACAGTACCGTCTGAAAGATAAGGTGATGCAGATACGGAATGATTATGACAAGGAAGTATTTAACGGGGATATCGGCACCATCACAAAAGTAGATATGGAAGAGAGGGAACTGACGGTTTTGTTTGATGAACGGGAAGTAATCTACGATGTGACGGAGCTGGATGAGCTGACACTTGCCTATGCAGTGACAATCCACAAATCACAGGGAAGCGAATATCCAATCGTTGTCATGCCATTTACCATGAGTCATTTTGTCATGCTGCAGAGAAATCTTCTTTATACAGGGGTGACCAGGGCGAAAAAGATCCTGGTACTTGTGGGGGAGAAGAAAGCAGTGTATTATGCGATAAAAAATGAGACAACCACCGGGCGAAATACCATGCTGGCAAGACGTTTGCAGCCGGATAGCAAAGAAGCACAGGAAGTGAAGACACAGCTTTTGCAAGAGTCATTTGATGAGACAGTAAATGAGACTGGCAGTGCTCCTGTGGCAACCTCACCACAGAAGAGAGAAAAAAAGATTGTCTACAAGGATGGCATACAGCCTTCGATGGTATGTGAGACCCCGGCAGTTTTACGAAGGAAATCTGTGGAAACGCCTGTCGCAGTCAAAGTTCAGAAGCAGTTTTTCCCTGAAAGCAAATGACAGGAGCTATGTATCAGACAAAGGAATGGATAAAGTACGCGAGCATGCCTGTGATTTTATCAGAAAACGTCTTGCGCAGGCAGACATACCAAATGATGGAAAACAGACACCGATGAGAGGACATCCTGTTTTTGTGGCACAGCATGCTACAGCTACCTGTTGCAGAGGATGCCTGGAAAAATGGCATCATATTCCCAAAGGACGGGAACTGACAGAAACTGAGCAGGAATATATTGTAAATGTAATTATGGAATGGATCAGTCGTGAAATGAAGAAATAAAATGTGGAATAGACAAGTGTGAATGATTGCAATAAAATGGCAATATGGTGAAAAAATATCCGGACAAATCGGACATCATTAATATAGGTATATCGAATGAAAAAAATACTAAAAAGAACAGGCAAAGTATTTTGCCTTTTCCTGCTGATCGTGGTGCTGGTAAATGTACTTTTGCCCCTTTTTTGCAGGAAACCGGACGAAAAATATGTGGAAAATCTGAAAAAGACAGAATTTACATCAGAGACAACAGGCGTTTGAAAAATCATTCCCGCAGGCAATCTGGAATGAATTTTGGCTACGTTACTGAGAACGGAGTGAACAGTAACGTATATGTCACATAATTTGTTCAGCAAATTTGTTCAGCAGTTGAAAAAATCGTTGTCAATCGGACCGCAGAAGATTAAAATAGACATAAAAGCAGCTATTACAACTGTTGTTGATGTAAAGGAGGAAAAGCTTTTATGGACTTAAAGAAATTTGTACTGGAAGGTAATCCTGTATGCAGAAAGGAAGCTGTGATCGTGGGCGATCATTTCAGGATTACAATGCTGACAACTGCCCTGATCCGTTTTGAGTACAGCGAAGACGGAGGATTTGAGGACAGAGCAACACAGATGGTATGCAATCGTGATTTCCCGGTGCCAGAATTCAGGGTGAGCGATGGTGGTGAGGAATTACATATTTACACCAAAGACCTGGAAATCCACTATGACAGGCAGAAATTTTCTCCAAGCGGTCTGATGATACGTGTTGCGGGTGGAAAAGCCAGCGAGCGTGTGTGGCATTATGGTGATGAACCGAAAGATCTGCTGGGAACAGCCAGAACCCTGGATGAAGCAGACGGTGAGATTCCGCTGAGTCATGGCATTATGTCCAGAAACGGTTTTTCAGTGTTGGATGATTCCCACACAATGGCTATGGGCGAAGATGGAATGGTAGAGCCACGTCAGGGAAACAGAGCAGACTTCTATTTCTTTGGATATGGTCACAGATATGTGGAATGCCTGCAGGATTTTTACAGATTATGTGGAAAAACACCTCTGCTTCCAAGATACACCTTCGGAAACTGGTGGAGCAGATATCACAAATATACAGAGACAGAATACAAAGAACTGGTAGAGCGTTTTGAGAAAGAAGAAGTGCCATTCTCTGTTGCAGTTGTAGATATGGACTGGCATCTGGTAGAGGATGTACCTCCTGTATATGGAAGCGGATGGACAGGATATACCTGGAATAAGAAGTTTTTCCCCAATCCGCCTGAATTTATGGACTGGCTGCACAAACATGGATATAAGATCACACTGAACGTACATCCGGCAGATGGAGTACGTGCTTATGAGGAAGCCTATCCGAGAGTTGCAGAGAAGATGGGAATTGATCCTGCAAGCAAGGAACCGGTGCTTTTTGACATGACAGATCCGAAATTCATTGAGACATATTTTGAAGAATTGCATCATCCGATGGAAGAAGAGGGAGTAGACTTCTGGTGGCTTGATTGGCAGCAGGGAACTGTAACCAAGGTTCCGGGACTGGATCCGCTCTGGATGCTGAACCACTATCACTATCTGGACAGCAAGTGGAAAGGAAAACGTGCGCTGACTTTCTCAAGATATGCAGGACCCGGAAGCCACAGATACCCGGTTGGTTTTTCAGGTGATACGGTCATTACCTGGGAAAGTCTGAAATTCCAGCCATATTTCACGGCAAATGCCAGCAACATCGGTTTTGGATGGTGGAGTCATGATATCGGTGGACATATGTTGGGATACAGAGACGACGAGCTCACTGCAAGATGGGTACAGCTTGGAGTCTTTTCACCAATGAACCGTCTGCACAGCACAGACAACCCGTTCAATGGAAAAGAACCATGGAAATACAACCAGATCGTAGAAACAGTAATGAAGAATTTCCTGAAACTGCGTCATAAGCTGGTTCCGTATCTTTACACTATGAACCGTCGTGCAAGCAGAGCGGGACTGCCGCTGGTACAGCCAATGTATTATCTGGAGCCGGAGCGTGAGGAAACCTATGAAGTGCCGAACAACTATTATTTCGGCACAGAGATGATGGTATCTCCAATTACAGATAAGCTGGATCAGGTAACAGGACTGGCAGGTGCGAAGACATGGATCCCGCAGGGAATCTGGTATGATTTCTTTAACGGAAGAGCATATAAGGGCGGCAGAAAAGTGGATCTCTGGAGAGATATTTACGAGATGCCGGTACTTGTGCGTGAAGGCAGCATCATTCCGCTGAAGGACATGGAAGGATATGATAATTCCATTGAGAATCCTGAGAAACTGGAAGTACTTGTATATCCTGGAAAATCCGGGGAATTTGTACTCTGGGAAGACGGTGGGGACACACCGGAAGACCTGGATGAGAACTGGGTGTCCACCAGAATGACGAAGACTGCAGATGAGAATGGAACAGTATTTATTATAGAAGCTGCACAGGGAAATACAGCAGTGATCCCGCAGAAACGTTCCTGGAAGATCCGCTTCTGCAATATTCTGGACAAACCGCAGGAGTTTACTGTAAACGGACAGGCATATAAGGAGGCAGAGTTCGCAGAGGATGAGAAGCTTCATGGAACAATAGTGATCCTGAAGGATGTGCCGGCAGATGCACAGGTGAAGATTACTTTTGCGGCAGATGCAGCTGTTTATCAGAGAGACTATGCAGAAGAGGTCTATGAGATTCTGGAAAAAGCACAGATTACCTATGCACAGAAGACAGACGTCTATAAAGTAGTGAAAGAGCTGGGCACAGAGGCAGTGCCTGTTCTGGTATCCATGAATTTGAATCCGTCATTGCTTGGGGTACTGATGGAGATTCTTACAATGGGAATTTAACAGAATCAAGTAAGTTCCCTGCGTTAACACAAAAATCCCGCTCACAGTTGTGTCTTACTGTGAGCGGGATTTCGTATTTTAAAAGAAGGAGTGCCGGATCTTGCGATCCGGCAAGTATGAAAAAGAAAAAGTTTTATTATAAATAAAGCGTTTGCTTTATTTGCTTATTAATATACAAGGAAAATGTGAGCAAAATGTGATGGACTGTTGAAGAAAATGTGATTAAATTCTAAAAAACTTATAAAAAAAGAAAAAGACCTGAAAAGGTCTGTAAAAAGAAGGAGGGCCGGACCTTGCGGCCCGGCATAAGTATGAAAAAGAAAAAAGTTAAAAATCTATGTGAAAAAGCATTTGCAACCTGTTTGTAAAGCATTTGCTTTATTTGCTTATTAATATACAGGGAATTTGTGAGCAAAATGTGATGGACTGTTGAAAAAAACGTGATTAAATTCTAAAAAACTTATAAACTGGAAGTAAGATTACTGTTCACACACCACTACGTTACTGAGAACGGAGTGAACAGTAACGCAGTAAGGAAACACAAGGTGGAAAACTGAAAATAAGCATTGTAAAAATTCGAACTGTAATTTATAATAAAATTCAATGGTAACGGTTCAATATCTTTACAGTTACAAATAATGAGAAACAAGGAGGAAAACATGAAAAGAGAAACAGTCGTCGTACTGGATTTCGGCGGTCAGTACAATCAGCTGGTTGCCAGACGTGTGAGAGAATGTAACGTATACTGCGAAATCTATTCATACAAGACCGATCTTGAGAAAATCAAGGCAATGAATCCTAAGGGAATCATCCTTACCGGTGGCCCGAACAGCTGCTATGAGGCAGATTCACCTACATGCAATAAAGAATTGTTTGAGCTTGGTATTCCTGTTCTGGGACTCTGCTATGGCGCACAGCTTATGATGCATGTTCTGGGCGGAAAAGTTGAGAAAGCAGATGTGAGCGAATATGGAAAGACAGAGGTTCTGGTAGATAAGACAGATTCTAAAATCTTCAAAGACGTATCTGACAAAACAATTTGCTGGATGAGCCACACAGATTACATTTCCCAGGTTGCACCAGGATTTGAGATCGCTGCTCACACAGCAGACTGTCCGGTAGCAACTGCACAGAATGAGGAGAAGAAGCTGTATGCGATCCAGTTCCATCCGGAAGTACTTCATACAGTAGAAGGAAAGAAGATGCTTTCCAACTTCGTTCTTGGTGTCTGCGGATGTGCTGGAGACTGGAAAATGGATGCCTTTGTTGAGCACACTATCAGAGAAATCCGCGAGAAGGTCGGAGATGGAAAGGTTCTTCTTGCCCTGTCAGGCGGTGTTGATTCTTCCGTTGCAGCAGGACTTCTTTCCAGAGCGATCGGAAAGCAGCTTACCTGTGTATTTGTAGACCATGGTCTTCTTCGTAAGGATGAGGGAGATGAGGTTGAGGGTGTATTCGGACCAAACGGTCAGTTTGACCTGAACTTTATCCGCGTCAATGCACAGCAGAGATACTATGACAAGCTGGCAGGTGTTACAGAGCCTGAAGCAAAACGTAAGATCATCGGTGAAGAATTTATCCGTATTTTTGAAGAAGAGGCCAAGAAGATTGGTGCGGTAGATTTCCTGGCACAGGGAACTATTTATCCGGACGTTGTAGAGAGTGGTCTGGGCGGAGAGTCCGCAGTGATCAAATCTCACCACAATGTAGGCGGACTTCCGGATTTCGTTGATTTCAAGGAAATTATTGAACCGCTCCGCGACCTTTTCAAGGATGAGGTTCGTAAAGCAGGTCTGGAGCTTGGAATTCCGGAGAGACTGGTATTCCGTCAGCCATTCCCGGGACCGGGACTTGGAATCCGTATTATCGGTGAAGTTACCGCAGAGAAGGTTCGTATTGTACAGGATGCAGACTTCATTTATCGTGAAGAGGTAGACAATGCTGCAGCTGAATATAAGAAAGAACATGGTGAAGATCCTTCATGGATGCCGAACCAGTATTTCGCAGCACTGACAAATATGCGAAGCGTAGGCGTTATGGGCGACTTCAGAACTTATGATTACGCTGTAGCGCTCCGCGCAGTGAAGACCATCGACTTCATGACAGCCGAGTCTGCTGAGATTCCTTATGCAGTACTGAATAAGGTTATGAACCGCATTATTAACGAAGTTAAAGGCGTTAACCGCGTATTCTATGATTTGACCAGCAAGCCACCGGGTACGATTGAATTCGAATAAATCGAGTTGCTTAAAAAAGCCAGTGTTTATGCGGGTTTCAGCGATTTCGATTAGTCTTTTGATAACAAATTGATAACAGTCATAGCAAGTGCCATTATTCTTGTTATCCAGTGGTTTATGGGTAACGGAACAATTAACAGGTGGCTTGCAGACTAAAGTTCGGAGCTTGGCTCTGAACAAATTCCATATTATAAACTAAGCCCTTAGCTGTGGTTAATAACCATAGTTAAGGGCTTTTTTGTCGTTGCCAAAGCATCTGTAGGGAGCTGCCAGTGGCAGGTCCTGTAGGTGCTTATTTATCTTTCAAGTGGTCTTTGAATGCTTCCACGAGAGCGTCACTTAATTCCTGTGATGGAACTTTTGCCCAACGCTGTGTGGTGTCGAACTCTGGATAATGGTAACGCCAGTTATCGTATTCTTCTCTGTTGATTTCTTCGGAAGATAGCTTGTCTGCCTGTTCTTTCCAAGCATACAGCATTTTGAGGAGTTCATATGCTTCTCTGCCTTTGTCCTTGTTGACCTTTAAGCATACCTCTCCGTCTGCTTCACTGACAGTAAGACCGTAAATATCTTCAAGGGTAAACAGAGTGTGCATAAGACCGATATAGCTGTCTATGTCAGGAACATCAAGAGCCTGTGGAGAAACATCAAGCACCTGTGCCAATGCATTTGTAAGGTCTGCTTTCGGTTTGCGTGTACCAGTTTCGTACTGTGCCAAACGCACATCAGCACTCTTTTCTGGAAAACCGATTGCTGTACCGAGATACTTTTGTGTCATACCACGCATTAGTCGTGAAAAAATGTATTCTTTCGCTGATAGCCATAATGATACGCTCCTTTTATATTTAGTGAAATAAGTATAGCAGAAATGTTTAGTGGAAGTCAAGAAAAACCGAAACAAAAATGTTTAATATTTTCTTTGCAACCACTTGACAATAGCAAATATGTTTAGTAAAATAAATTACGAATTAAACAAATATGCTTAATGCGACAACTGAATGACCGTCCGAAAAGCCAAACCGCCAAGACCTCGTCGGAGCAAGTTCCGTATCGTTCGCTTGTGTGCAAGCACAAAAGCTCATTCGCTGCACTGCTCCTCCTCTTCCCCAAAAGTCTCCGACTTTTCGGGAACCCCTATACGAGCGAGCGCCTGATGTACTGCGGTGCATTGGGACAGCACAGCGCCTGCCGACAAGCAGGAGTGCCTGTTGGAACTTTAACACGGAGAAAGCGGCAAGCAAAAAATTATTTTAAGAAAGGAAGAAAAAGGATATGGAAAACAGATTTATCCGAGCCGAAGATGTGGCTCAGGAACTAAACGTATCAAAACCTTATGCATATAAACTCATCAGACAATTAAATGAGGAATTGAAAGCAAAGGGCTTTATTACGATTGCAGGGCGTGTAAATCGCCAGTATTTTTACGAAAGGCTCTACGGAGCAGGAAAGGGGGAAATGTAAATGCCGGTATTTAAGAATGAAGATAACGGTACTTGGTATGTGATGGCAAGGTATGTGAACTGGAAAGGGGAACGCAAGCAGAAATGCAAGCGTGGCTTTGCTACCAAACGAGAAGCACAGGAATGGGAAAGAATGTTCAAATTGCAGACTTCTTCAGACCTTGATATGAGTTTTGAAGCCTTTACGGAGCTTTATATCAATGATGTGAAGAACCGTTTGAAGGAAAACACGTGGCTTACCAAAGAGCATATCATACGCACAAAGATACTTCCGTATTTCGGGAAACTGAAAATCAGCGAGATTTCCACAAAGGAGATTATTACTTGGCAGAATGAAATGCTTGCCTATCGTGATGAGAAGAAAAAGCCTTATTCACAGACGTATCTGAAAACGCTGCACAATCAGTTGTCCGCCATTTTCAATCACGCTGTCCGCTACTATGAACTGCGTTCCAATCCTGCGGCAAAGGTGGGAAATATGGGACGTGAGGAACACAAGGAAATGCTGTTCTGGACAAAGGAAGAATACAAGAAATTCTCTTTTGAGATGATGGACAAGCCTGTTTCCTTTTATGCGTTTGAAATGCTTTACTGGTGCGGTATCCGAGAGGGCGAGCTGTTAGCTTTGACTCCGGCAGATTTCAACTTTGATAAGGAAACAGTCACAATCAATAAATCCTATCAGCGTTTGAAAGGGCAGGATGTGATTACTTCTCCGAAAACGAAAAAGAGCAACCGCACGATTAAAATGCCGAAGTTTCTGTGTGAGGAAATGAAAGAATATCTCGGTATGCTTTACGGATTGAAGAAGAAAGACCGTATCTTTACGGTGACGAAAAGCTATCTTCATCACGAGATGGACAGAGGGGCAAAGGCGGCAGGCGTGAAGCGTATCCGCATTCACGATCTCCGTCACAGCCACATTTCACTCTTGATTGATATGGGCTTTTCTGCGGTGGCGATTGCTGACCGAGTTGGTCACGAAAGTATTGATATTACTTATCAGTACGCACACCTCTTTCCGTCAAAGCAGATTGAGATGGCAGAAAAATTAGATGATTTAGGGAAAGGAGATTTTGAAAATGTCAGCTAAGAACAGAGATAACAAAAATCGTTGGAGGAATATCACAGTAGGGTTTCGAGTATCGCCCGAAGAAAACGAACTCATTAACAGAGCTGTAGCTCTATCAGGATTGCCAAAACAGGAGTATTGTTACCGCCGTTGCTTAAATCAGGATGTGGTGGTACAGGGCAATCCGAGAGTGTATAAGGCGTTGAAAACGGAATTTGCCACAGTCCTTGCGGAACTGAAAAGGATTGAAGCAGGAAAAGGTGTGGATGATGAACTTGCTGAGTGTAATAGAACTGATTTCCATTATTCTCGGCGGTTTGAAAGGAGAGGATGCGAATGGAGAATAAAAAAGAAATGACTATTCCAAATGTATCTGCGGCAACAGATGCGGAACAGTCACTTTCCAAATGTACTGACAATAGTATAGTCAATCAGGATACGGATTTCAAGGGGTACGAGCAATCTTTTGAAGAAATGCAAAGGGAAATACTCAGACAGTTAGACCCTTCCGATCTCGAAAACAGTATCAATGACAACGCTGTATGATACGGTGTTTGAGGTTCAGACACCACTTATCGACGGTCTGCTCCAAAGGGGAACTTACCTTTTCGTAGGTTCCCCGAAAGTGGGAAAGAGCTTTATGATGGCACAGCTTGCCTATCATATCAGCACAGGCACACTGCTTTGGGAGTATAAGGTGCGTAAGGCAACGGTGCTTTATTTTGCCCTTGAAGATGATTACCCACGTTTGCAGAAGCGATTGTTTCAGATGTTCGGTGCAAAGGAGACAGGCAATCTGTATTTCGCAACGGAATGTAAAACGGTCAATGGCGGACTGGAAGAACAGATAAGAGGGTTTATGAGGGAACACCCAGACACAGGCTTGATTATCATAGACACCTTAAAGCGTGTGCGTGAAGCAGGCGGAGCAGATTACAGCTACGCAAGTGATTATGATGTTGTGGCAAGGCTGAAAGCGTTGGCAGACAGTTACAAGGTTTCAATGCTTATTGTTCATCATACACGCAAACAAAAATCGGAAGATATATTCGATATGATTTCAGGCACGAATGGTCTGATGGGTGCGGCAGACGGTGCATTTGTTCTCAGTAAGGACAAGCGTACTTCCAACAATGCCACACTTGATGTTGCTGGCAGAGACCAGCAGGATATGAAAATCCATCTTGTAAGGGACAGCGAGCGATTGGTGTGGAACTTTGCAAAATCGGAAACGGAGATGTGGAAAGAACCGCCCGAACCTCTGCTTGAGAAGATAGCGGATACGCTCTTTTCGGAAAGTGACAGATGGGAAGGAACTGCTTCGGAACTTTGCGAAAGGCTTGCGGTGGATATAAAGCCGAATGTACTTTCTTTAAGGCTCAGTATCAACGCAAGCAGGCTGTTTCGTGATTACGGTATCCGTTATCAGAACAGCCGCACACACGACGGAAGAAAGGTTTCACTTTGGAAAGAAACCGAGCAGACGGCGTGACAAACGG
>NZ_JBWLUT010000106.1:0-16982 GCF_056504575.1 Blautia sp. CGZ-1-C1 | reverse complement strand
TGTCACGAATAAGTAGGAGGAAATCCATGGAATATATAAGAGTGACGAAAGAAAATATAGAAAAAGAGCATATCTGCTGTGCGATTTCAAGCAACAAGGATATACAGGTAATATCAAAGAAAAACTGGCTGAAAGAGCGATTTGATGATGGATTGGTATTTCTCAAGAGTGTAGAGCGTGGAAAATGCTTTATCGAGTATATTCCGGCAGAAAATGCATGGAATCCAATCATAGCAGAGGGTTATATGTACATTGACTGTTTGTGGGTGGCTGGTTCTTTCAAAGGCAATGGTTACTCGACTGATTTACTGAATGTCTGTATAGAAGACAGCAAAGCGAAGGGGAAAAAGGGAATCTGTATCCTGTCAGCCGCTAAGAAAAAGCCTTTTCTGGCAGATCCGAAGTTCCTGAAATATAAGGGCTTTACCGTCTGTGATGAAGCAGATAATGGTATTCAGCTCTGGTATCTGCCTTTTTCTTTGGATGCGGATAAGCCTGAATTTAAGGAGTGTGCGAAGCATCCACACATTGAGCAGACAGGCTATGTACTGTACTATACCAATCAATGTCCGTTTAATGCAAAGTATGTTCCGGTGCTTCTTGAAGTTGCCAGGGAAAGAGAGGTTCCGTTTAAGGCAACCAGACTGGAAACGAAAGAAGAAGCGCAGAATGCTCCGACACCGGTTACAACCTATGCATTATTTTATAATGGAGAATATGTCACGAATGAGCAGATGAATGATAAAAGATTTATAAAGCTTCTGGATGGGATGAAAAAATAAATGAGCAAATTCGAACTCTACTCTCCGTAGGTTGAGGATATTCATACGCTGAGATAGAATGGTGTCATGGAGGTAATGAACATGAATCAGTATGTAACAGGTGCAGTCATAAAGAGACTGCGTGAGGAAAAAAACATGACACAACAGCAACTGGCAGATAAGTTGTCAGTCAGTGCAAAGACAATTTCCAAATGGGAAACAGCTAAGGGATATCCGGATATCACACTATTAGAATCCATTGCCAATGCATTATCGGTGTCGGTGACAGAGCTTATTTCCGGCAATACAATAGTTAATTCCAATGTATCAGCCAATATGCTGCGTTCACATTTTTATGTGTGTCCGGTGTGTGGAAATATCGTTCACAGCATGGGAGAAACAGTAATTCAGTGTCATGGATTGCAGCTACAGCAGGAAGAAGCTGAGGAGACAGATGGTGAAGCTGTATCCACAGGGCAATGCAGAGGCGAGATTTAAAATGAATGGTGTGAAGAAAATCTATTTATACTGCAATCGGAGTGGTCTATTTTATCTGGATGTAGTGAAAGGGATTGATGACCGAAGGAAAACACAGATGCTGGCAACAGCAGCAGGAGAACAGATGAAAGCACGCTATTCCTATGAGGAGATGGATATGCTTTTGTGGAAGTATGGATTTGAACTGATAGAGCATTTGGATGCTGAGAAAATGACAGATAGATATTTTAAGAAATACAATGAGGCAAATTCAGGATATCAGATGAGGTCGCCTAATGGTATTGGGTATGTGTATGCGGTAAAAGGGTAAAAGCAAAAAAATGAACAATGGATGACAACTATTATTCTGAAATCTGGATTCCTGTAAAGAAAAAATGATAGGAGAAAAAGAGACATAGAGTTCTTTCATTATATCAATGAAACGCTGTGTCTCTTTTAGTGTGTATCTGTCTCTATTGATTATTTCTTGCAATTTTTCGATACTCGACAGGCAGTATCCCTGTGCTTTTCTTGAACAATTCTGCAAATCGGCTGGATGTAGTATATCCAATCATCTGAGCAATCTGTCCCATAGTGAAATCTGTATCAATTAGCAGGTGTTCTGCCTGACTCATACGGCGTCCCTGAATGTACTGAGTTACATTACACCCGAACTGTCGCTTAAAACAACTTTTGAATTTACTTTCACTCATACAGGCAATACCAGCCAGACGTTCAAGAGGAAGGTCGAATGCATAGTGATCTGCTATATAGCTTATCACATTTTGCAAACTTTCAGAATCTGCTGTTGACAATGGTCGTTCCTGTTTCTGTTCTTGTTTTTTCCAAGTATCTACAACTAAAGAAATTGCCTCTGTTACTTTTGCATCAAAGAATAAGGATGCTGCCATGCCATTACCACGGTAATTCTCTACTTCAAATAAAAGCTTCGACATGGCTGGAAAGTCTTTAGACTGATCAACACTCTCAAATGCGGCAGGCAGGTTAAAATAGTCATCCGGGTACTGCTTTTTTAGAAAGTCATCATAATAAGCCGGAAATATTTCAATTCCTACTGAATGGACAGGTATGCGCTTATGAATAAGAGCACGGTAGAGCTGTTTTCCGCCTACAATAGTCTGAATTTCATCGGCTGAGAGCCTTCGGTAAGGATTCAGCTCCTCACCGGAAATAGAATCATAGCGAAAAATGTTGATACACTCCGGAATCTCTGCATTCAGATAAAACTCTTCATGAAAATAAAAATCGTGGATTTTGATATCGTACAGGTTTTCTTTTCCGTAAACCCAATAGAAGCCACCGCCTACGGAGGGTTCAATTTTCCAACAACGTCCGGCAGGACTGAATCTCTCCGGACATGGAATCGGGATAAAATTGTTTTGTTCCAGAAGCGAACGATAATATTCTGATAAAATATCTTTTTTCATGATGCTCCTTGCAATGAACAGACAATTCTTTGCAACGATTAGCCTAAAAAAGATGGTAATTATTGAAAGAATTGAAGCTGCATGATAGCTTATTTGTTGGTTAGTTATTTCTAATCGAAGTATAGCAACTAACTATACAAAAGTCAAATTTATGTGAAAAGGAGATTTTATCATGCAAACAAACAAGAAAAAAGGTCTTACAGTAAAGGATCTTGTTACTATTGGTATTTTTTCAGCACTCTTTCTGGTATTCGCCCTTGTGGGAGGAATTTTTTTCGCACCCAATCCGGTTCTGACCTTTTATATGCCTGTGGGAAGTGCATTGCTGTGTGGACCTATCTATCTTCTGATGATGGCGAAGGTTAAAAAGCGTTTTACAGCAACGATTCTGGGAGTGATTATGTGTATCATCTGGTTCGTGACAGGTATGCATTGGGCTATGGCACTTGGGTATCTGGTCATGGGTATTGTTGCTGATCTGGTGGCAGGTGCAGGGCAGTATCAGAGTAAAAAGATTAATTCAATTTCATATATTTTGCTATCACTTGGAGGAACAAGTTCTTATCTGGTGTTCTTTGCAAATCCAGATGGTTGGGCAAGAACCATGCTTGGAAATGGGACAGAGCAGTCATATATAGACACTATGCGTGCGACAGGAAGTATATGGATTATGGTAATCATGCTTGTTGGAACAGTTATTTCTGCTGCGCTTAGCGCCTTCGTAGGCTGTAAGATGCTCAAAAAACAGTTTGAAAAAGCAGGTATCACGAAATGAGAAGGCTGAATTTTGATCCCCGCACCAAGTTGTTTCTGGTTCTGCTTTGTGTGTTTTGTGTCATGTTGGCACCTGATATATTTTTTCAGTTCGTTCTGGTGTGTCTTATTGGATTGCTGGCAGCGTTATGCGGAAAATGGAGACAGGCAATATATGGTATTTTGACCTATGCACTTATCTGTCTGTTTACAGCCTGGTGTATGAAAGCAGTAAGCGGAGTCTGGCAGACAATGTTTGTGGCATTTCTGGGTCTTGTACACAAGGTTTATGCCTGCGGAATGATGGCTGGACTTGTTATCAGTACCACGAAGGTAGGAGAATTTCTTTCTGCCATGGCACGCCTGCATTGTCCGAAGAAGCTGACCATTCCTATCGCAGTCATGCTGCGTTATCTGCCGGCTATCAGGGAGGATTGGCATTATATCAAGGATGCCATGAGGCTTAGAGATGTATCGCCGACATTGATTAGTTTTCTAAAAGCGCCTGCCATGACAGTAAATTGTATCTATGTACCGATGTTGACGGCTGCATCAAAGACGGCTGATGAACTCTCCATTGCTTCAGTGACAAGAGGGATAGAGAATCCAAAGCCCCGAACCTGCCTTGTGGAGATTAGAATGAGGGTGGCTGACTGGGCGGTAATGGTGCTGTTTGCAGTATTTCTCGCATCTGAGATTGTATGGAAGGTGGTGGGTATATGATTGAATTTCAGGATATATCGTTTTCCTATCCCGAAGGCACAGAAGGGGGACTGAAAAACATCAATCTGACGATTCCAGATGGACAGTGTGTGCTGTTTTGCGGACAAAGTGGTTGCGGAAAAACTACGCTGACCCGTCTCGTTAATGGGCTGATTCCACAGTTTTTTGATGGAGAACTGACAGGAAAAGTGTTATTCAATGGTGAGAATTTATTCAATGTTCCTATGTATCAAATTGCAGAAAAGGTTGGAAGTGTGTTTCAAAATCCGCGCACACAATTTTTCAATGTTGATACCGACAGCGAGATTGTATTTGGACTGGAGAATGAAGCCGTCCCACAGGAAGAACTAAAATCCAGCGTGATGGAAACAGCCAAATCCTTACATATAGAGTCATTGCTGGGACGGAATATCTTTGCTTTGTCAGGTGGTGAGAAGCAGAAAATTGCATTTGCATCGGTATATGCCATGAATCCAGAGGTGTATCTGCTGGATGAACCCTCAAGTAATCTGGATATGGCGACAATCAAAGAACTGCGAGAGCATTTGAAACTTATCAAAGCTCAGGGCAAAACAATAATTATAGCAGAACACCGTCTTTATTATCTGATGGATGTGGTAGACCGGATTATCTATCTGGAAAACGGAAAAATTGCAGGAGATTGGACACCGGAGCAGTTTTTTAAAGTAGATGTCACAAAGCGACAAAAAATGGGGCTTCGGGCGATTGAGCTGGCGAAGGAACTTCCAAACGAACGGAGTACAAAGTCTGCTTTATGTCGTTTGGAACTTAAGGAGGTTATGCTGTCATACCGCAAGCAGCCTGTTTTGCAGAATATATCTTATCGGGCGGCATCTGGGGATGTTATTGCAGTTGTTGGTCATAATGGAGCTGGGAAAACAACATTTTCACGTGCACTATGCGGATTGCACAAAGAGGCGTGTGGCGTATATTTATGGGATGGAAAGCCCCAAAAATCTAAAGAGCGTATGAGGTGCTCCTATATGGTTATGCAGGATGTCAATTACCAGCTTTTTGCTGAAAGCGTGGAGGCAGAGTGTACATTCGGTATTCGGAATCCTGATATGGAGACTGCAGATCAGACGCTTTACAAGTTAGGGCTTGTACCATTTCGGGAACGTCACCCGAATACGCTCTCAGGTGGGCAAAAGCAACGGCTGGCAGCAGCATGTTCTATGGTTTGTGGAAAAGACCTGCTGGTGTTTGACGAACCCACCAGCGGACTGGACTATGACAGTATGGTAAGGCTTGCCGAACTAATCAGGCAGCTATCTAAGATGGGAAAGATTATTTTTATAGTGACACATGATTACGAATTCTTCTGCCGAACCTGTACAAGGGTATTACATCTGGATCGTGGCAGAGTAATGGATGATTTTAGTATCTCAGAGGAATCCGTTCAGAGGATTCAGGAGATTTTTGATGTGAGGTGATAAACTTGAAAGAAACTAAAAGTACATTTGGCTGGATATTTACTTTTGCAGGACAGAAAAAATCCGGATACATTGGAAGTGTGTGTCTGGCTATGGCTGGGGCAGTATTTCAGATGTTTCCTTTCTTGGTGATGGCAAGGATTCTTGAAAAGCTGATGGATGGCAATCGTGAATTTACCGGGTATATGATGGATTGTGCAGTGATGGCGGTATTTTGGATGTTCAGAGTGCTGTTTCATTCTCTATCTACGATGCTGTCTCACAAGGTAACTTTTACAGTATTGACAAACATTCGTAAGCAGGGGCTTTCCAAACTCTCTCGTATGCCGCTTGGCGCTGTACAGGCAAAAGGCTCAGGGGAATTAAAGAACATTCTTGTGGAACGGGTAGACAGTATTGAACCAACACTGGCGCATGTGCTTCCGGAGATGAGCAGTAATGCCATGGTAGTACTGGCAACACTTTGCTATCTGTTTGTTCTTGACTGGCGTATGGCTCTGGCATCACTTATCACACTGCCGCTGGGAATGATTTTCTTTATGCTGATGATGGCAGGATATGAGAAAAATTATGCACGAACGGTAGCAGCAATCAATACGCTGAATGATACAGCAGTGGAGTATATCGGTGGAATTGAAGTTATCAAGGCATTTGGAAAAGCAAAAAGCAGTTATGAAAAATTTACGAAGGCTGCTAAAGAATGTGCCCAAAGCTACATAGACTGGATGAATAAGAGCAACTTTTATTTTACATTTGCCATGAATATTATGCCTGCGACACTTTTATCTGTGCTTCCGATTGGAGGAATGTTGTTGAAGGCAGGAACATTGGCACCGGAAAAATTTGTTCTAATCGTTATTCTGTCAATGGGGCTTGTAATTCCGATTATCGGCTGCATGAAATTTACAGATGATTTGGCAAAGGTAGGTACAATCATTGGGCAGGTGGTGGATATTTTAACTGCATCTGAACTTAGCCGCCCGGAAACAGACATGAAAGCGCCTGAGAGTCGTAACATAGAATTAAAGGATGTTCATTTTGGATACAGTGATGAGGAGATATTGCATGGAGTGAATTTGACATTCCAGGAAGGGACGGTGAATGCACTGGTTGGTCCGTCGGGCAGTGGTAAATCTACAATTGCTAAGTTGATTGCATCATTCTGGGATGTAGGTAATGGTTCTATAACTGTTGGGGGAACAGATATCCGAAACATTTCATCCGAACATTATAACAGCCTCATTGCATATGTATCTCAGGATAACTTTTTGTTTGATACTACTGTGCGGGAGAATATCCGCATGGGAAAACAGGATGCGACGGATACAGAGGTGGAACAGGCTGCAAAGGACTGTGGTTGTTATGATTTTATTATGGGACTTGAGGAAGGCTTTGAAACACAGGTCGGAGGCGGTGGCGGACATCTTTCCGGTGGCGAAAGACAGCGCATTTCCATTGCCCGCGCGATGCTCAAAGATGCTCCTATCGTTATTCTGGACGAGGCTACCGCATATACAGACCCAGAAAATGAGGCGGTGATTCAGGAGAGTGTGGCAAGGCTGGTACATGGAAAAACGCTGATTGTCATTGCTCACAGGCTATCTACTATTGTAGATGCAGATCAGATTATTGTAGTCAATAACGGATGTATTGAGGCAGTGGGGACACAGGACGAACTATTGAAAAGCTGCCTTCTGTATCAAAAGCTTTGGAATGCCCATATCGCATCCAGGGATACTGCAAAGGGAGGTAGTGAAAATGCTTGATATATTAAGAAAATTTTTCCGGTTTTGTGACGAACGGGAGCGGAAAGAGTTTTATATATCTATCGGACTTGGCGTTGCGGCAGCTATTTTTTCTGCGATGAAAATTCCTGCAATCGGAGTTATGCTGCAGGCAATTTTAAATGGTGCAGTTACGACAAAGGCAATCCTGCTGTCATTTGTAATTATGCTGGTATCTGTGGTTGGTTCCTCGCTACTTAAATATAAGGCAACAGCCCTGCAGACGGATGGAGGATATTCTACTACTGCAAACAAGAGAGTACAGATTGCTGAACATCTGCGCTATCTTCCTATGGGATATTTTAATAAAAACAGCCTTGGTGCGATTACATCTGTCACTACAAACACCATGGATAATCTCTCAGGAGTATCTACCCGTGTGGTGATGTTCGTTACAGAAGGAATCTTTTCCACGATGGTGATGACATTGGCTTTGTTTTTCTTTGACATAAGGGTAGGAATACTTATCATAGCAGGTCTGGCTCTTTATTTTGTTGTGAACAAGGCTATGCAGGCGAAATCCGA
Source organism: Blautia sp. CGZ-1-C1 (assembly GCF_056504575.1). Lineage (NCBI taxonomy): Bacteria > Bacillati > Bacillota > Clostridia > Lachnospirales > Lachnospiraceae > Blautia > Blautia sp. CGZ-1-C1. Next base: position 9,057 of record NZ_JBWLUT010000106.1, on the reverse strand, counting down.
ACAGACGACGCGAAGTAAGACCGAAAGCGATACTGCGGTCGTAGAGCGTGTTCTGGAATTTATTAAGGGTATCGCTGAAGTAAAATCCTATTCCCTCACAGGAAAGTATAACCGTCAGCTCGAAACAGCCATTGATGAAAATTCTGCCGCCAACATAGATATGGAATTAAAGCTTCAGCCACTTATGCTGGCTCAGAATGCGGTGGCAAAATTCATTGATGTAAGTGTAGTGGTCCTGTCTATCGGACTTTATACCTCAGGGCGCATGGAGCTTTTTGACTGTGTGATGATGTGCAGCTGTTCCTTTCTGCTTACCGAGGGGGTGGAACAGGCAGGAACCCAGTCAAGTCTGTTGCGAGTGGTGAATACATGTGTTGATCAGGCTGAAAGCATTTTAAAATTGCCAGCCATGGATATTACAGGTGAGGAGATTGCACCCACAAATTATGATATTCAGGCAAAGAATATTAGTTTTTCCTATGATAAGAAGCAGATTATAGGTGATATAACACTGGAAATACCACAAAAAACGGTTACAGCGGTTGTCGGTCCATCGGGTGGAGGTAAAACTACACTCTGCCATCTTCTTTCACGTTTCTGGGATGTGGATGCCGGGCAGGTCACATTGGGCGGTCATGATGTGCGGGAGTACAGTATGGACAGCCTGATGAAAAATTTCAGCTTTGTGTTCCAGAATGTATATCTGTTTCATGATACGATAGCCAATAATATCCGATTTGGAGAGCCTGATGCATCCATGGAAAAGGTTGTAGAGGCAGCTAAAAAGGCACGCTGCCATGATTTTATCATGAAGCTGCCACAGGGGTACGAAACTGTTATTGGAGAGGCAGGGGGTTCGCTCTCTGGTGGAGAACGCCAGCGACTTTCCATTGCCCGGGCGATGCTGAAAGATTCTCCTATTATTATTCTGGATGAAGCCACAGCCAATGTAGATCCAGAAAATGAGCAGGAGCTGATGGAAGCCATGCAGGAGATAACGCATGAAAAAACAGTAATTATGATTGCACACCGGCTGAAAACGGTTCGTCATGCTGACCAGATACTTGTGGTGGACAAGGGTCAGATTGTTCAGCGTGGAACACACGAGGAATTGATGGCACAGGAAGGCATCTATCGCCATTTTATTAGTAACAGAGAGCATGCTGTGGGGTGGAAATTGTGATTGGGTGTTATTTCGAGGTATAGAATAGGTTTATATTTTAGCACGAATTCAGAAGCATATGCGTAATTGAGTCTCTATAATAGGTCATTGTAAAGGAGAGATGCAATTATGGATATCAGACAATTAAAAGAAAATAAGTTGAAAACAATACTTCAGTTTTCAATCCCAAGCATTATTGCAATGCTGTTACAGACGGTAATAACGATTACAGATGGCTATTTTACGGGAAATTATGTGGGAGACAATGCACTGGCAGCAATCAATCTTGGATTGCCAATCCTATATGTTTATCTGGGAGCAGGACTTTGTGTAGATGTGGGTGGCTCTGTCATCAGTGGACGGCTCTTAGGAGCAAAAAAAAGAAGAAAAGCATCTGAGGTATTTTCACAGACTATGGTTACAGCAGTCGTAATCGGTGTTATCCTATCGTTAGCAGTATTTGTGCTGTTTTCACCGATACTTGGATTTTTAAGAGCAGATGGTGAATTATCAGGTTATTTTACAGACTATTACAGGATTATGCTGTTTATCTATCCTCTTATGGTGTTTGGAACAATACTTGGAATGTTTATCCGGGTGAATGGAAAACCACAGTTATGTATGCTGGTGAGTATCGCCGGATGTATATTGAATGATGAAAAGCAGGAGGTAAATTTAGATGAAAGTAATGGAAAAAGGCTGAAAAAAGGTGGAAAGCCGAGTCCTGATAATGATATTCAATTGATGGTTTATTCCATACGGGAATAAATCTTCATCAAATCTTTATTTTTTTCTGTTAGGTTATATTTCAGTAAGAAATGAAATATAGAAGGAAGGATAGTAAAGATGGAAATGATGTTGCAGACACAAAATCTATGTAAATATTTTAAAAAGCAGAAAGCAGTAAATAATGTTTCACTTAATATCGAAAAGGGAGAGATTTATGGACTGCTTGGACCGAATGGTGCGGGAAAATCTACCACATTGAAAATGTTGACTGGTATGATGAAACCAACTGCAGGAAAGATTTACTTTGATGGAAAACTTTTGGATAGGAAAGATTTATCAAAAATAGGAGCGTTAATTGAAAATCCGCCTATTTATGAAAATCTTTCCGCCAGAGAGAATTTGAAGGTAAGACAATTATTGCTTGGTACAGATGAAAACAGAATTGATGAGGTCTTGCAGATTGTATCACTTACAAACACCGGAAAGAAGAAATCAGGACAGTTTTCTTTGGGGATGAAGCAAAGACTAGGCATTGCAATGGCATTGCTTGGAGAACCGGAACTTTTGATATTGGATGAACCTACGAATGGATTAGATCCAATAGGCATCGAGGAATTACGAGAGCTGATCCGGGCTTTTCCGGAACAGGGAATCACTGTAATTCTCTCCAGTCATATTCTCTCAGAGGTACAGTTACTTGCAGATAAAGTCGGGATTATTTCAGGTGGAATCTTAGGATACGAAGGAGCATTAAAGCAGGGAGATAATCTTGAAGATTTGTTTATGAATGTGGTAAGAAAAAACCAGAAAGCAGGTGAAATCCATGGTTAATATTATAAAAGCAGAACATCAAAAAGCCAAAAGAACCATGCGAAAAAAGTTTATCTGGGGATTTCCTCTTCTTACATTTGTCATGGCATTTATATTTACTCTTGGGATGACAAATGCTTATGCAGAAAGTGTTTGGAACTGGTGGTATACACTTTTGCTGCCGGGGATGATTGCTCTATTTTGTTATCTTTCTGTGGCGCAGGAGAAAAAGATAAAATACTATCATTTAACGACTATTCCCACAGACAGAAGAAAATTGTTGCTGGGGAAAATTATTTATATTGGGTGCATGATTCTGTTTTCCAATGTGATTGTGTTTGCAGGAGCATCGCTTGGAGGTTTTCTTCTGACGACACATGTTCCGGTGGGAGGAGCGTTGATTGCAGTATTGTTTCTGACGGTTTCTGAGCTATGGGAGATTCCGGTAGCTTTATTTTTAAGTGAACGCTTTGGAATGATTGTAAACCTGATTGTCTGCTTGTTTATTACCGTCAGCGGTGTAGTGATATCACAAACCAGAATCTGGTATGTACTTGTTTCTGCAATCCCTATGCGAATGATGTGCCCGTTGCTTCATGTTTTACCAAATGGACTTGCCGCAGAAGCAGGGAATCCTCTTTTGGATACGGGAGTCATTGTTCCGGGAATGTGTCTCTCAATCATCTGGTTTGTTTTTGTAACGGTTCTGTTTTTGAAATGGTTTGAGAGAAGAGAGGTGAAATAAGATGATTGGAAGATCTCTTAATGCAGACTTGCGAAAGATGAAAGGAACATCTGTGATTCTGGCACACTTACTGATTCCGATTATAACCAGCGTTGTATTTTTAATGTACTACTCTTTTTCACTATGGGATGACAATATGAAAATAATCGCATTTTATCAGGCAATAGGAGCAGGACTTCCGGTACTTATTGGAATTTTTACAGCAAGTGTGATGGAGCAGGAACAAAATGCAGGTAACTTTCAGAATATGTTATCCTTATCGAAAAAAGGAGTGGCATTTATATCGAAGCTGCTGCTGTTACTGATGCTTTGCCTTGGCTCTGTCTTACTGACTACTTTGATATTTGGAACTGGATTTGGAATGATATCAGCAAGTGGTAGCTGGAGTAACAGCAATATGGAAATTGTAAAAATATGTGTTGTTGCAGCATTGCTGCTGTGGGGAAGCAGTGTTCCACTTTATCTGTGGCAGCTGATTCTGGCTTTTCAGTTTGGAAAAGGGGTATCCATTGGAGCAGGGATTATATCAGGACTAATTAGTGCATTGATGCTTACCGGACTTGGAGATTATGTGTGGAAATATGTATTTGTCTGCTGGACGGGTAGAGTACCATATACTTATCTGCAATCTGTATTGGGAGAAACTAGTGTAGGTGAATGGTTGTTATTTATACCAGGTTGCTTAATATTTACAGGGATTAGTATGGTATACTATTTTTGGTGGGTAAACCACTGGGAAGGAAACAAAATATCGGAGTAGAATCGAGGGGGAACTATGGCAAAAATACTGGCGGTTGATGATGAGCCGGCAATTCTGGAAATGATAGAAAACATTTTGGCTAAGGATGGACATCTGGTTACCAAAGTAAGTAATCCACTGAAACTTAATATGGAAGAATTACATCGTTATGACCTGATTTTACTTGACATTATGATGCCTGGAATTGATGGCTTCGAGTTATGCAAAAAAATCAGGACACTTGTGGATTGTCCGATTTTGTTTCTTACGGCAAAAACAGAGGAAAACAGTCTGGTGAATGGGCTTTCGTTGGGAGCAGATGATTATATTTCAAAGCCATTTGGAGTGATGGAACTTCGGGCAAGGATTCATGCACATCTCAGAAGAGAACACAGGGAACATTCTGTCCGGATGGTTTTGGGGAGAGTCTGCATTCAAATATCTCAAAAGAAACTGTTGATGGATGATAAGGAACTTTCTCTTACGAAAGCGGAGTACGAAATCTGTGAATTTCTGGCTAAAAACAGGGGACAGGTTTTCTCGAAGGAACAGATTTTAGAAAAGGTCTTTGGTTTTGACAGTGAGAGTAATGACAGTACCATTATTACACATATCAAAAATATAAGATCGAAATTTGCGGAGTATAATTATACACCGATAAAAACAGTCTGGGGGATTGGATATAAATGGGAAGAGTAAAGAGAAGCAATGCACTCAGCAGGATTTTTATGAGATATGTACTTGTCATGCTTGGATCATTAGTCGGTTTGGTGATTGTTGCTTATCTGCTACTTTACCTTTTGATCAGTGTGGGCTGCATTTATCCGGCGAATTATGCAGAGCAAAAGATTAATGAAGCATATGATACGATTTTGCATGCAGATAAAGTGACTGCTGAGATGATTCCTGCACTTTGTAATTATGTCATTTTTTCAGAGAAGGGAGAGGAAATAGGTGGAAATCTTCCAGAACAATACGAACAGATAGCATGGAATGTTGCAAAGTATGGAACCGCATCCGGGAAATATTTTTATAAAGTAATTTCAAGGGAAAATGAATATGTTGTTTTGCAATATCGCCTGACACCTCAGTATCATTCGGCTTTTTTGAGGGAGCATTTTATAGGACCTCAGAATGTGATGAGTATTATGGCTGTGATTGGAGCGATAGCGATTATCATCATTCCGTCCATATGTTTTGGAAAAAGAATCAAAAAGCAGATGCAGCCTGTGTTAGATGCCATCGATCAAATAAAGAATCAGAACCTGGAGTATGAGACATCTGGTTCCGGTATCAAAGAGTTTGATGATTGTTTATCGGCAATCGATGATATGCGAGATGCATTGCGGGAATCCTTAGAAAAGCAATGGAAAACAGAGCAGGAAAAGAACCAGCAGATGTCTGCTTTGGCGCATGATATTAAAACACCTCTTACGATTGTAAGGGGAAATGCAGAACTACTTTCAGAGACTGAACTGACCACGGAACAGAAAAATAATATTACCTATGTTTTAAACGGTACAACACAGATACAAAGTTATGTCCAGCAGTTGATAGATGTCACAAAATCATGGAATTGCAGTGATGTTACCTATACAACGGTGATGTTAGAAGATTTTTTTACAGATATAAAGGAGCAGGCACTTGGGCTGGCAGAAATCTATCACCAGAAAATAGATTGGAAGGCAAAGCAAAGTGATAAAAAGGTAATGATTGTCTATGATCAAATGTTTCGGGCAGTAATGAATGTGATTCAGAATGCAGTGGAGCATACAAAAGAAAATGGAATCATTTATATTGGTGCAAAGGAGCATGATGGTCGGCTGACATTCATTGTGGAGGATAGTGGATCAGGATTTACAAAAGAAGCATTATTGCATGGCACAGAGCAGTTTTTTATGGATGACACAAGTAGAAATGGAGAAGCCCATTATGGGATTGGGCTATTTTTTGCAAAAACTGTGGCTGAAAAATATGGCGGAGGGATTAAACTTTCAAATTCTGAAAATGCAGGTGGGGCGAAGGTAGAGATATTTTTCCTGAGTAGTCAGGAAACACGCTAAATAGAACGCAATTAAGCTATGTAAAAGAAATTTTACATGCTTTTATCTAATATGTAAAAGCCTTTTGATAGACATTACTACTACGTTTGCTGTAATCTCATAGAAGAAAGGGGGCATACAGAATTATGATAGCTGATAAAATTAAAAATGCTCGTACTATAAAAAACTTACACAGGAACAGGTTGCTGAAGATATCAATGTTTCCAGGCAGACTATTTCTAACTGGGAAAATGGGAAATCACTACCTGATATTGTAAGCATTATAAGAATGAGTGAATTATATGATTTAAGCCTGGACGAATTATTGAAAGGAGATGCGACATTGCTTAATAAAATTGAAAGAGACATGAAAGTAGCCAAAGCTGAAAATAACGTTATCAAATTTGCATGGATATCTATCGTAAGGAAGGCCACTGAAAAAGTCCTTTTTGCGTATAAATTAACACAAAATAAAGTACATCAATCAACTTTGAGACACTGTATATAGTATGAAAAAACAGTTTTTCAGTGGCGTCCTTCAGGTGGTGAGAAGAATTGCACATCTGAGCATATTTGCTCAAAAAAGTCCTTATAGTACCAAAGAAACACTTGTTCTCTATCCCCTGATATAGTATACTGAAAAAGAACAATTAGTTCGTAAATACATATCAGTCGATATAAGAAAAAGAGTGATAAATACAATAGAATCAGACCATAATTCCAATTCAGTATTTCTGCTATATTATCACCTTGGTTATAAAATACAGAAGAAAAGTACTGAATAACGAAATATCCGAAAGAGCAAAAGAGATCTTTGAGTATATCGCACCCGGATACGGGATCGTACTGGAAGAATGGAATCACGATACAGACCATGTTCATGTGATGTTCTGCGCACAGCCAAAGACGGAACGCCGTAAATTCATCAATGCCTGTAAAAGTGCCAACCACAGACTGCTGAAGCTCCTGTCTGCTCAGTGCAGGCGGGGCGCCGATTGAAACGATACGGCAGTATATAGAAAGCCAGGGTGAGAAAAATGAACCGCGCCATAAAAATAAGGATTTATCCAGATAAAGAGCAGAGAATTCAGATAGAGAAAACAATCGGCTGCAGCCGCTTTATCTATAACCAGATGCTTGCGGACAAGATCAGCTATTACCAGAAAGAAAAAAAGATGCTCAGGAACACACCGGCCGGATATAAGAAGGAATATCCCTGGCTGAAGGAGGTGGACTCCCTTGCCCTGGCGAATGCGCAGCTGCATCTGGAAAGTGCGTTCCGGAAGTTTTTCCGGGAACCATCCTGCGGATTTCCCCGCTATAAATCAAGAAAACATTCAGGAATTTCTTATACGACCAATGCAGTAAATGGGAATATCCTTTTGCAGGATACCCATTTGAAGCTTCCAAAGATGTCTGCCGTAAAAATAAAACTTCACCGCCAGATCCCGTCAGACTGGAAACTGAAATCGGTAACGATAAGCCGTGAGTCATCCGGGAAATATTATGCAAGTCTTTTGTTCTGCTGTGAGAGCCAAACAGTGGAAAAAAGACGGGCAGAGAGATTTCTCGGGATCGATTTTGCCATGCAGGGAATGTGTATATTTTCTACAGGAGAAAAAGCCGGGTACCCTATGTTTTACAGAAAAGCAGAGAAAAAACTTGCAAGGGAACAGAGAAAGCTTTCCCACTGTGAAAAAGGAAGCCGGAACTATCAGAAACAGAAGAAAAAGGTAGCTTTATTTCATGAAAAGATAAAGAACCAGAGAAAAGATTTCCAGCATAAGCTCAGCAGGGAGCTTGCTGAAAGATATGATGCAGTATGCGTGGAAGATCTGAATCTGCAAGGAATGTCCGGAGGGCTGCATCTTGGGAAAGGCGTGCAGGATAACGGGTATGGGCAGTTTCTGTCCATGCCGGGATACAAACTGGAAGAGCGCGGAAAACATCTTATAAAGGTAGACCGTTATTTTGCATCGAGCAAGATTTGCAGTGTATGTGGACATAAGAAAAAGGAACTGGCATTGTCGGACAGAATGTATGTCTGTGAATGTGGAAACAGGATGGATCGGGATGTGAATGCAGCAGTCAATATCCGAGAAGAAGGAAAAAGGATTTATAAAGAATGTGCCTGACGGCGCAAGAAAAAAATCCGTAACCGGATGAACATAAAAAACAAAACCGCGGGACACGTGGGGATAGCCTGTTTTAGCTTTGCCTTAAAAGGCAATCGAGCAGGAAGCCCCCACTTCAAAATCGTAAGATTTAAGTGGTGGGAGCATGTCACTTGAAAGGGACAAGCTGCGTCAGTATATTGAAAATCCATATCTTTATTCACGAGTACAGCATACGCAAACACTTCCACAGGAACAACGTGGGCTTACTATACCGGCGGAAATGAGTTCCTTGTTTCCAAAATCCAGTATTCTTTGGCAAAAAAAGGTAAATCGATATGTAACTTTTTTGCTGAGGGAAGAAGTGACAGCTGGTTTTCCCAATAATCTCTACGAACACTTATCACATATTCAGGAATCGTACCGTACCGGTGCAATCATCAGCCGCTTTTTGCTCTGTGCACAGGAAAACGGAAAAATATATGATTTTTATAAGACGTTTGTAGAAATTATATGAGGTACAATATTTGTAGTTACTGTGAAGGCACAGACCAACTGCGAATGAGTTTAAGAAGACCGAAATTCAGAGTATGATGGTGAGTTTCGGTCTTTGGATTATTTGTATGAATTTTTTCACTGCTTTGACGGTTCCCGTTTACCGCAATCATCACAAGTCTGCGGCCAGTTGATTTTCCATTCAAAATATTCATCTCTGG
>NZ_JBWLUT010000105.1:0-11124 GCF_056504575.1 Blautia sp. CGZ-1-C1 | reverse complement strand
TATGTTCCAACTATCTGAATATTAGGATAATCTCTTTGAATATTTAACTTCGCCTTTTCTGCTACTCCATCTTTACCACCAACGATAAATATAGAGTAACCTTTCTCAATTGCCCTTTCGCAAAGAAGTGGAACTAAGTCAGAACCCGAAATTTTTGCTTTTATCGGATGTTTATGCCATTTTGATATCCAAATGAGAGGTTTTCCATCAACTAGAACCATATCTGCTTCGTCAGTTATCTGCTTCAGGTATGAATCATTTTCAATTTTCATAATCACATCGACATTAACAGCAACAATGTAGCTTTTCCTTCCTGAAGAGATCATTTCATCAATTGCTGATAAAGTTTCATTCATATCAACATTATTGACATATATATTTAACAGCGGTTGTTTATCCATAAATCATTCCCCAAAAAATCTATCTTCAAGCATCAAACACAAACAGTGGTAAATCGGTAAATGATGTTCCTGAACCATATATGTTCTAGTTTGAGAAGAGCGAACTGTAATATCTGCCATAGCACTCAATTTGCTATCTTTTGCTCCAGTTAGACCGATAACCTTCATTCCTTTAGCCTTAGCAACAGTTGCCGCATATAAAATGTTCTTTGAATTACCAGATGTCGAAATGCCTAAGAAAACATCTTTCTTGTTTCCGAAGCCATTTACCTGTTGTGCAAAACAAAGAAGCGGTTCGCAGTCATTCATATATGCGGTTGTTAATGCTAAATGCCCATCAAGAGCAATAGCTGGCAGTCCACCTTGAAGATTATTACCCAAAACTTCTCCCATCTCTTTATCAACTGTTTTCAAATTATCCACATATTCTTGTGGGAGTTTTCTAGAATTTTCAAAACCTTTCATTAACTCGCCAACAATATGTTCAGAATCAGCTGCTGATCCACCATTTCCAGCTATAAGAAGTATGCCACCACTTGCATAAGATTCTTCCAAAATCTTATAAGCTTCTATAATATTCATTCTTTGTCCTTCTAATTCTGGATATCTATCAATCAATACGTCCACATGTTTTAACGGATCCATCATTCTGCGCCTCGTAGTTCAAATTCTTCAGGGCTATAATAAATAACTCTTGTGCCACCATCCTCAAATTTGAATGGAATATACATTAAGTTTTTCATAGCCTTTTTTACCGCTTTTTGTTTCTCTGGTTGAACATAAAACACAAGAAAGCCTCCTCCGCCTGCGCCAAGAAGTTTTCCACCAAGTGCTCCAGCAGCCATTCCCTTTTCATAAAGTTCATCAATACTACCAGTACTGATTGCGCCACCGGTTCCTTTTTTCAATCTCCAAGTAGTATCAAGAAGACGACCAAAATCATCTAAGTCTCTGTTCTTGTCTGTAAGAATCGCTTCAGCTTCATCCACTAGCTTAAGCATATTCTTTAAATCTTTCACACTTTTCTTCAGAACCACTTACATTATTGATTTTCTGAACATCAGAAGAAAAACGAGTAAATCCAGTAAAAAACATCATCAAATTGTTGTTTAACTGGCATTTTCTCTCCGGCCAGATAATCACAGGGAGAACTTCATATCCATCAGGTCCAAAATTTATTCTATTAAAACCACCGAAAGATGCGGCAATCTGATCTTGCCATCCACCCGCTTCATTACAAAGCACACGTTCGAGATAAATTGCTTCATCTGCCAGTTTTTTCTTATCGGCGTATTTTCCTTTAAGTGCATAAAACGCATTAATCATCCCTACAGCAAAGGAAGAACTTGTGCCCAGACCAGAACGAGCAGGGAGATCTGCTTCGTATGTCAAACGAATTTCCTGCATATTAAGCATTTTCATTGCCTCTCTAATTGCAGGATGCTGAATATCATTTGTATCTATTACTCTTTCTGTTTTGCTATAAGAAAGCTCTGTAGCATAATCAAAGAAACGAGGTAAATGGCGAACATTCACGTAGCAATATTTATCAAAAGTGGTGGAAAGAACTGCCCCTCCATTTTTTTTAAAATAGTCTTCCATATCTGTACCACCACCAAAAAATGACATGCGAAAAGGTGTCTTAGTAATAATCATTTATCTTATTTCCTCTCCATATTTTCTTTTTATAACATTTCTTTTTTAACACTTGACCTACTGCTTACTCAAGGAACATGTCTTCATCAATTACCTTCTCATGTATTTTTCCACTTCACTCCACTGTAAGTAATGAAACCCGCACTTCTCAAACGCCAAAAGCAAGAGAAGCTTTGAAACACCTATAAACCATCAAAAAATGCAGAAAACTGTCCTCGACAAAATATTTTTAACATACCACTCTTTTTCCCTTGAATTCCTCAGCCGTTTCACCTAAAAAATATGTTCTCGTCCACGCTGAGAGAGATCAATGGATAAGTCAACATAACCCGTGACAACTACAGTAAGTTTATCTTTATCTGATAATTTTTCACATCGCCCCATCATCCCTAATCACGCTCCTAACCGTCTCCCAAAGTATCTTCAAATCCACCCCTAAACTCCACTCATCAATATACTTAGTATCCAACTTCACAACTTCCTCAAAGTCCGTAATATTACTTCTCCCACTAACCTGCCACAACCCAGTCAGCCCCGGTCTAAACGCCATCCTTGCCCTATGGTGCGGCTCATACTGTTCCCACTCATCCACTGTCGGCGGCCTGGTCCCCACAAGACTCATATCCCCCTTCAGGATATTAAAAAACTGCGGAAACTCATCCAGACTTGTCTTCCTGATAAACTGTCCAATCCCAGTCTTACGCGTCCCATCCGGCAACACCTTATTCCCGATAATCCTCGGATCAAAGTCCATCTTAAACATCAGCCCGTCACTAATCTTATTCTGAGCCATGAGTTCTTTCTTTCTCTCCTCCGCATCCATATACATGCTTCGGAACTTATACATCTTAAACTTCCGTCCATTCCGTCCAATTCTCTCCTGTGTGAAGAAAATCGGTCCCGGTGAACTGATATAAATCAGCGGTCCAACTACAATCGTAATCAACAGTGTCGCCAGACATCCCACAAGTCCACCAGCAATATCCATAAGCCTCTTAACAAACAACTTAGATGAATCTGCATAATTCATACTTGTTGTAATCACCATATAGTTACCCATCTTTTCCACCTGCTGACAACCTGTCGGCAAAGATCCTGACTGCATGATTCCAGTATGTACCGCAATTCCCATTTCCATAAAAATCCCTGCAAGTTCGCCCGGATAATCACTCTCATCACATGGCGGGATAAACACTTCATCCACCCATTCACCGCAGGCAAAATCAACAATTTCTTCATGATCTGCAACTATCGGAATATTGCAAATCATTTCTCCCTTAAGATCTGCATCCAGTGCAGCTGCCATAATCCTGGTATAGCCCATGCATCTTTCTGACACAGTCTTTAATGTCTCTTCCAGCATCTTCTCCGGTGCAATGACAAGAAGAGATTTCTTAACCGAATTGTATCCCCTTTTTCTGAGGATTCTTTTCCATATCACTCTTGCCAAATAAGAGATTCCAATATAAAACGGAACCATGATGTAATAAGATATCCTTGAATAGATATCCCCCATCTGTGTGGTAAACAGATAAAAAGTTGTCACCACTTCTACCAGAATCACATGTTTACACGTCGAGATAAACTCGTCGAAATATCCTCTTTTCAAAACATTCTTAAAGGAATCTGCCACAATCTCCACCGCAAAATCAATAAACAGAAATGCCATTCCAAGAATGCGGTAGTCCTTATTCATATACGGATTACTTATTCCGAATCGAAATATATATGCCGCAATAAATGCAAGCTGTATACATAAAATGTCCAACAGCATAAAATCCACATGCTTTGTCCATTCTCTTCCTTTCTTTCTATACATTCCTTCCCAAACTCCTTCTAAATATTTCTCTCTTTCCTACTTCCAATCCATCCCAATCCTATCCAACAGCCTGATCCTATCCTCATCCAACACCATCCCACTGCCCCCCGGATGTTTCCTCTTAGACCTGACATTCGAGATCCACCTCCCCAGCTTCACACCGTCCACACAATACGAAACCGGTACATTCAGATCCCCAAATTCTTCATAATATCTTTTCGCCAGCGCATACTTCTCATTCCACTGCCTGACCGTCTTCTTCTCTTTACAAAACCCAATCCTCTCAAGTCTCTCACGCTGTTCCTCGGTCAAGGCCGTCTGGCTTCCAATCTCCGCGAGCCATCTCCCCAGCGGCACCCCATTCTCCGTCACATACTTCACCGGAACCTCCAGATCCCCATGCTCCAGATAATACCCTTGTGCCTCCCGGAAATACTCTTCCCATTTCTCCCCATTCCGGTCCCAGATCATCCCCAACTTCTCCAGCTCTCCCTGCTGTTCCTTCGTCAGCGCCTGATCCAATCCCTTATTCTTCACCTTCGTTCTCAAATTACAGACCCATCTCCCAAGCCTGAACCCATTCTCCGTCACATATCTAGCCTTAACATCCAGATTCCCATGTTCCTCATAATAAGCCTGCAATTCTCTCAACGCCTCATTCCAGCTCTGGTCCTTACTGTCCCAGACCATCCCAATCTCATCCAGCTTCCTGACCTTCTCCTCACTCAGATTCCCGGTCACCGAACCTGCACGGACCCTGCGCTGTGTCTGAATCCAGCTTCCAAGCGTAAGCCCTGTCTGCGTCTGATAACTCTTCGGAACTTTCAGATTCCCTTTCTCCCGGTAATACTGCCTTGCAGCAATATAATAGGTCTCCCAGGCGGAACTTAAATTCGTCTGCAGTTTCTGGAAAAGCATCCTGCAGTCCTTCGTCTCATCCGTAATGTGGAAACGCTCACTAAAGCGGAACCCTTTCCCATACGTCGTCGGAAACAGCACAAATGCTTCTTCCATTTCTTTCTTCAGGCAGTCAATACAAGAAAGACTGTCAAAATTATTAACCAGGTCAAAAATAACCGGTGTCTTCCCACTGCCCGCTGACAATGCACGCCCGATCTGCTGAAGATAAATGATCGGCGACACCGTCGGACGCAGAAGAATCACACCATCCACATCATCCACATGAACCCCTTCATTGAGCATATCAATGCAGAAAAGGAGCTTCAGATGTTCACTGTTATCCTTCTTAAATTCCCTGAATTCTCTGTCTGTAGCAGTATCGTTATAAAACGCTGTATAGATCCGCGGCTCACTGTCTACCCGGCGAAACCACGTACTGACCTGCTCTTTCATTTCGTCCATATGTTCTTTACCGGAACAAAAGACGATATATTTTCCATTTTTCTTTTCCATGTGCTTCTCAAACACAATGTCCAGTCCTTCTGCCTGTTCCAGTGCGCGGCGCAGCTGCTCAAGCAGTTTCTGGTTCTCTGTGATAAGGCCTTGATTCGATAATGCCTGGATTCTTTTCTTTAACTGATCCAGTTCTTTCTTATACGAATACATGGCGATCACATATTTCGGTTCCGGGAGTATTCCCCGGACGATAGCTTCTCCAAGTGTCATCTCGGATGCGATCTTTCCATCAAAAATCTCCTCTGCCATATTTCTCTGGTTATCCAGATAACGGATATTGGTCGCGGACAGCCCGAGTCTCTTCGCATCTGGACAGGCGTTCAGAAGTTTCCTGACGCTTTTGCCCCATTCTGCGGCACCACAGCGATGAAATTCATCCAGGATGATGTAATCCGGATGCAGGGTTTCGATGCTGTCTTCATTCTTCATCAGACGGCTGTAGGACATGAATTGGATGTTATCGAATTCTATTCCGAGGTTCTCCAGCTGTGTCTGATAGATATATTCACTTGGTGAAAGCCATAGGAATTTCTCTGATGGATGTTCCTCTGCCAGCTTAAATGCGATCAGGGATTTCCCTGTGCCTGTGGGGTGGATGACTGCTGCCATTTTTTCCCGCTCAAGCATGGCAGTAACTGAGTTATATGCTTCCTGATTGTGTTTGAAAAGATGTATGCTCATTTCGGTATTCCTCCAAAGTACACAAAAAGAGGAATTCAGATTTCGCAGATTGTTTTAATCTGCGAAATGGGCACCGGAAACGTGCATGAGATCAAAGGTTAAGAAATGATCCGACCACTGATCTGACCATTTATAGAAGAGATAGAAGAAAGCGAATCCAGAATGTTCCGCTTGGTATCCATAGATGGATGGACATATTTATTCAAAGTGATATTTACATTAGAATGGCCAAGCATTTCGCTGACACTCTTGACATCAGCCCCATTGCTGATACAGTTTGTCGCAAATGTATGGCGCAGTGCGTGAAAATGAGACTTCTTTATATATGCTTTATCCAGATAAGAATAAAACTTGTACTGATAAGTACGGGGTTCCATCGGGGAAAATTTATTCAACACATAAACCCCATCATCCTTACAAGAGAGAAGAAGTGGAAAGAGAAATTCCGGGATCGGGATCTCCCGGACAGAGCAGAGAGTTTTGGGAGATCCTTCATACAGAATCGTTTTCTTATCCTCCTGCCCGACCTGAATCCTCTGGACAGTCCTGTTAATATGAATCGTTTTTCTCTGGAAATCGATATCTTCCCACTTTAAGGCACAGATTTCCCCTAGTCTCAGTCCCATATACAGGCATATCAGAATGCCAAGCTTACAGGAATCAAGATCCGAGAGCAGATAGCGGCATAGCTTCTGCTGGTCTGTAGCATTTATTGTCTGCACGGGTTTGGGAACTGTCCGCAGCTTTTCTGTTTTTAAATGAATTTTCGGAGTGCCACAGTATCGGTTTCCATAAGATAAAATCTGATTCAGTACACAGTAGATACTTTTATATAGACTGGCGGATATCTCCTTTGGCAGGGCTTTCTCTATGATTTCCAGGCTGATTTCGTCTGCTGTCAGACTGCCAAAAATATCCCGGATATGCATGACATAGATGTTGGCATATTTTCTGTAGGTGGAGTACTTGCGATTATCCTTAATATAGATAAGCCACAACTGACCGATTTCATCAAGACTCATATCAGCACTGCCGTTTAGGGGAGCTGTCTGCTCTTTTTGGGAGAGCAGAGTAATCTCAGATTCTTTCTTGCTGTTAAAGAGTTTCTGTTTTACTTCATTATAAGAAGAGGCATATACGGAACGGTATTTTTTGCTTCCGTTTATATAGATCAGATATCGGCCTTCCCATCTGCCGTCACTTCTTTTTCGTATGTTTTCTCCTCGTCTTGCCAAAATATAAAACTCCTTTCTATGGCTCCTGACCACGATTCTGACCCGTAATGGAGACACTTTCCAGCAGTCAGATTGATTTTCTTACAAAAAGCACTAAATAAATTGGTCAGTTTATGTTATAATGTACTAAATGAATCGCCATTTATTGACAAAATAGCTTAATCAGCATATTATATTAGCAGTGATTTGATAAGAAATTTAATAAAATTGGGGAGGTTGGCGCGTATGTGCCCATTTCGCAGATTAAAACAATCTGCGAAATCTCTGTACGTGAGTAGTCCATCCGGCGTTTTTCAGATGCGCGGATGGATTTTTTCTCTATCGTTTTAGAACTGTTTGTTCTTTTTATTATATTATACTCTGCCCTTTCGCGCAAGTAAAACATCAGACAGTTATCGTTCTGTCGTTCCTGCCATGGACATGATTTCTAAAATATCTCTGTATAAATAAAATACCCGCCGCAGAAGATATTATGCATATCTGTCCGCAGCGGGTGTTTTATAAATTTTCGAAAATCACATCGAATCATCCGGATGATTGTCGATTTATGTTTGAAATCAAAGCAAAAATATCACATTATTCGATAATATTATTTGAATATATTATGAAATAAGTATATACTAATAGAAAATGAATTTGGAGGGATAATTATGTTGATAGAATTCAGGTTCAAGAATTATAGATCATTTCGTGATGAGGCGACGCTATCTATGGAAGCAACGGGGCTTGGCCCCTTCAAAAAGAGCTTGATTTCATATGGTTCGTTGAACTTATTACCGAGCGTTGCTATATATGGAAAAAATGGTGGAGGTAAAAGTAATGTAATCCGGGCGTTTTGGCTGGCTGTGCAATTCATTAAAAATGCACAAAGAACACAGCACGAAAACGCAAAAATACCAGTAATACCATTTGCTTTAAATGATTATTCTGAAGATGAACCAACAGAATTTGAATTTATCTATACTCTAGACGGAATTAAATACTGGTATTCCTTTGCTGCAACAAAGGAAAAGATATATAAAGAATATTTATACCACGCACCAAAGGGACAAAAAGCGTTAGTTTTTAAAAGAGAAAATCAATCATTTATTTTTACAGAAGAAAAGGCAAAAAGAAAGTTAATCAGCGAAACCGTTGCATCGAATCAGTTGTTCTTTTCGTTGGCTTGTACAATGAATGACGCTATTTGCGCAACTGCAATGAAGTGGTTTCGGGAATTGCTTTATTTTTCAAGGGATTATTCAGATATTCCTAAACAGCTGTTGGATTATTCTAATGATGCCAATATGCTGCAGGCGATTTCGGATTATGCTAAAGCTGCGGATCTCGGTATCGAAAGTATGCAATTTGAAATTGACAGTAAGGAAATTAAGGACAATCTAAGTTTTCCCGAGAATATACCAGACGGTATAAAAACAGCCTTGATTCAGTTTATGCATATTCTGGCAGATACGTCGAGCAACTCAGAAACAAGATTAAAAATGAATGAGGTTAAAGCAATATCGAAACATCAGGGTATCAATGCTAATGGAGAAGCGGTTTTATACCCGTTAGAATTATCGGATGAATCAGACGGAACCAGAAAACTCATGTCTATTGCACCTGCAATCGAGTCAGCACTGAAAAAAGGCGGAGTTCTTATCGTTGATGAAATTGAAAAAGAACTTCATCCAATGTTGGTAGATTTTGTTGTGGCAAAATTCCAGAGTAAGCAGTCTAACCCAAAAGGAGCGCAGCTTATCTTTACGACTCATAACACGGAACTTATGAATATGGAAATCCTGCGTAAGGATCAGTTGTACTTTGCAGACAAAAACAATGAAGATGGGATATCAGAACTTTATAGTATTAGTGGATTAGGTACCAGAACTACAGAAAATATCAGAAAGGGATATTTGCTTGGTAAATATGGTGCAACTCCTGATATTGAGATTGAGGAGGTGGAATAATGCCTCGTAAAGTAAAATCTGCCAAACCACTAATCTATGTATTTTGCGAAGGTGAAAGTGAACAGGCATACACTGATTATTTAAAAAAGACTTTCTCGGATGTTGCTGTTTTAAAAAGGCCACCAGATACAGGACTGTTTGAAGAAGCAGAAGCAAAGTTTTCAAAATCTCCCAAATATAAAAACAGCATAGATGTAACAGATGAAATATGGTTTTTTTATGATGTAGAAGAAAAGGATATTCCAAAATGGAATGATAGGTTTACGATTATAAAGAAACTTCGTAAATTGAGAAAAAAACAAGGAATACGGGTAAGATTACTAATGACTAGTGGATGTATTGAGTATTGGTTTATGTTGCATTACAAATACTATACTCCGAAACTCATTACCGTTCCTGAAAAGGAAAAGGTTATTAATGAAGTTAAAAAATTAATTCCAACTTACGTAAAAGGAAATTCTGCGGCAACAGAGAAGATTGCAGTCAATTATCAAAAAGCAGTAGAAAATTCAAAGAAAACTGTAAAAGCATTATTGCCAGATGGACTGCCGGGAATAGATGATACAGATGTCAGAAACCAATGGTTAAATACAAAGAGCGTCACATTTTCTAATGTATATGAAGCAATTGAATTTTTACAAAACTGTGGATAAAAATGTATCGTAGCATTTGAGTCAGACTCGATGATACTAATACCCGCTGCGGAAGATATTATGCATATCTGTCCACAGCGGGTGTTTTTTCACCTATTTCAAAATCTATTTCGTTCCTTTTCCCTTGCCTTCCACCATTACAACACCTTTTTTTACCATAGATTAAAGTAATTGTGTTGTCTTTGATTTGCCAAATGCAGCGTCCGCAGTGGTTGTATTCTTCCGGATTGATGTAGATTTTGAAATCAATCTCTATGCAGTATAACTCATTTTGGAATGCTCTGAGCTGTACATAGTGCTCCCGAGGATGTCAAGTCATTGCTACAAAAAATATGCGGCTTTTTTGCCACGAAAATGGCTTAAAACCGCATATTTCTGTATAGAGGACGTTATATAATTGTCACAAAGTGGGTGGGGAGGATGTAACGTTATTGTCACAAAACTTAATATTATCCATTCTATGCAAGCAACAGTACAGAGAATTCTCAAATCAGCAAATACGCAAATTTCCTATTAGCTTATCTCCCTCTTCTGTTCTCTGCATCTTAACTGCAACATGTTGAAACTTCCTCACAGCGCCAACATCTACGCTAATAATATTATTTTCCCATTCTTTCTCTGGTGCTGGTGGCATTGGTTTTCCTAAAGGTGCAACCATTATTTTAGGATCTTCACTTCTATCTGTATTCCAAAATCCAGTACTCTCATACGTTGTATATGTCCTAATCTCATCAATATGTATTCCCAATACCCCTTCCAATGCACGAACATTAAAATAACTAGCACGTATTTTTTGTTTTATTTCATGCCATTTTTTGTTATCAACCTTACTCTTCATTTCAATAAGATGCAATATCCATTTCTCTTCCTTTTTTTGAAGCAAAACATGATCAACACTTCTTCTTAATTTAAATGGACTTTCTTTCTTAAGAAAATTGCACTTTCCTTTATGGTCATAATCCTCACTACATAAATTATCCCCTTGTACATCTACGTGCAATTTGCTTCTTCCTGTCTCACTTTTTTCCTCTAAACAATAGGAATTGCTAAAGGGCAGGAAAAAATCATCTTCTAAAAAATTATCAATTCCATACTGTATCCGTTCTTCAATCATTTATCAGTCCTCCTGAAATGCGTATACTTCCTCAACTATTTTTTCAAGAGCATTATTAAATGTTGGAACAACAAATCCATATTTTGTTGCCTCCAATGGTATCAATCTTGTTTTCCCACTATTTTCCGTAACAAACTGATACATTTGAATATCTTCTCTGAGAAAGAAGATCTTCCTTTTTATATCCATATTCCTGCTGC
>NZ_JBWLUT010000104.1:0-45889 GCF_056504575.1 Blautia sp. CGZ-1-C1 | reverse complement strand
TATGAAAACTGGACAGATGTTTCCGGCTTCCTGGTAACAGACCCACGTATTGTTAAAAATCCGGAAGTGATCGAGAGCATTACCTACAGAGAACTCAGAGAGCTTTCTTATATGGGTGCAACTGTTCTTCATGAAGATGCGATCTTCCCGGTTCGTAAAGAGGGAATTCCGATCAACATCAAAAATACAAACAGACCGGAAGACAAGGGTACTTTTATTGTTGAGAGTACATGCAAGAAACCGAAATTTACAATCACAGGTATTGCAGGTAAGAAAGGATTCTGCTCTATCAATATTGAGAAATCCATGATGAACAGTGAGGTTGGTTTCGGACGTAAGGTACTTCAGGTATTCGAAGATCAGGGAATCAGTTTTGAGCATGTTCCATCAGGAATCGATACAATGACTGTATATGTACATCAGGATGAATTTGAAGAAAAGGAACAGCAGGTAATCGCAGGAATCCATCGCGCAGTACAGCCGGATTTCGTAGAAATGGAATCTGACCTTGCACTGATCGCTGTTGTAGGACGTGGCATGAAAT
Source organism: Blautia sp. CGZ-1-C1 (assembly GCF_056504575.1). Lineage (NCBI taxonomy): Bacteria > Bacillati > Bacillota > Clostridia > Lachnospirales > Lachnospiraceae > Blautia > Blautia sp. CGZ-1-C1. The sequence goes on along the minus strand of NZ_JBWLUT010000104.1, from coordinate 45,345 downwards.
CCACCAGAGGTACAGCAGGAAGAATCTTCTCCGCACTTGCCCATGCAAATGTAAATGTTAAGATGATCGACCAGGGATCCAGTGAACTGAACATCATTATTGGTGTTGAGAACAGAGATTTCGAAACTGCTGTAAAAGCAATCTATGATATTTTTGTACTTACTCAGATGTAATTCCTATTATATAGAATCGTGGAGCTAAGGTTCATGTATCAATAAGATTATTTCAGGAATCAGCTTGTCAGTACATCGGAAGATTAAGATAGATAAAAGATAAAGAAAATAACAGGCCGTCAGGAATCTGTATAAAGATTTCTGGCGGCTTTTTCGTTTCATGTGTTGAGAAGATGTGCTATAATCGTGTATTATCTTTAAAAGACCTTGCATTTGATGAATCGATAAGTTGAATGGTGAATGAAAATAGATTTTAGAGATTATTAAGAACGGAGTGAACAGTAACTCTTAAGATATAGGGGGCAGACATGGATAAGCCGGTGGTTCGTATTTCGGTCAGAAATCTGGTGGAATTTATATTAAGAAGCGGTGACCTTGATAACCGCAGAGGCTCTGCGGATAAAGAAGCGATGCTGAAAGGCAGCAGACTTCACAGGAAGATACAAAGCCAGATGGGAAGTCATTACAGGGCAGAAGTTTCGCTTAAATATACGACGGAATATGATGATGTAAGTATCGCGGTAGAAGGCAGAGCTGACGGGATATTTACAGAGGACGAGCAATATTTCATTGACGAGATCAAAGGTGTCTATGCAGATGTCAGCCAGCTTGAGAAACCAGTGGAAGTACATCGTGCCCAGGCCATGTGCTATGCCTGTATCTATGCCAGAGAACAGCAATTAGAGAAAATCGGTGTTCAGATGACATACGGAAATCTGGATACAGAGGAACTCAAGTATTTCAGAGAAGAATTTACTTTGGAGGAACTTAAAGACTGGTATCAGGAACTTCTGGACAGATATCATAAATGGATTTCGTATCAGCTGGCATGGAAAAAAGAGCGGAATGAATCCATGGAAGGTCTGGAGTTTCCGTTTGAATACAGAGAAGGTCAGCGAAAGATCGTATCCAGTGTGTATCATACGATATCAGCAGAACGGCAGATTTTTATACAGGCGCCTACGGGGGTAGGGAAAACCATGTCCACGATTTTTCCGGCGGTAAGAGCAGTTGGTGCCGGACTGGGAGAAAACATTTTCTACCTGACAGCGAAGACGATCACCAGAACAGTGGCAGAAGAAGCGTTTTTAATATTAAAGGAACATGGACTGAAGTTTAAAGTGATCACTATCACTGCGAAGGAAAAACTATGTTTCTGTGACAAAACAGAATGCAATCCGGAGAATTGTCTCTGGGCGAGAGGACATCTGGACAGAATTAATGATGCAGTCTATGAATTGTGGACGACACAGGACTGCTATGGCAGAGAGAGGATTCTTGAGTATGCAAAGAAATGGCAGGTATGTCCGTTTGAGCTATGTCTTGATCTCGCAATATGGGTGGATGCGGTAATCTGCGATTATAATTATGTATTTGATCCAAATGTGTATCTGAAGAGATTTTTTGGCGAAGGTACCTCGGGAGGATATATTTTTCTGATTGATGAAGCCCATAATCTGGTGGACAGAGGCAGAGAAATGTACAGTGCTTTTGTGGATAGAGCGGATGTTCTGGAAGCAAAGAAGCTGGCCGCGGATTACAGTAAGGGACTTGTACGGGCGTTGGGAAAAGTAAACCGTCAGTTGCTGGCGTTGGAGAAAGACTGTGGAGATTATGAGATTTTACAGAATCCCGGACCGGTTTCTCTGAGTATGCTACAGGTGATGGGAGAGATGGACAAGCTTCTGGAAGAACTTCACGGAAAAGAGCTTCCGGAACAGCTCCTGGATTTTTATTTTTGTGTCAGAGATTTTCTGAATATAGATGAGCTGTTGGATGAGAATTATGTGATTTATACAGAAATCGGAACGCAGGGAAAAGTAATACTGCGGCTTTTCTGCGTAAATCCTGCGGCGAATATCGGAAGATGTCTGGAAAAGGGGAAGAGCGCGGTTTTCTTTTCGGCGACGCTTCTTCCTATGGACTATTACCGTACACTTTTAAGCACCAGAAAAGATGATTATGGCATTTATGTTCCATCACCTTTTAAGCAGGAAAAACGATGTATTCTTACGGGACGTGATGTGAGCAGCCGTTATACCAGAAGAGGTTATGAAGAATATCATAAAATTGCGTCATATATTGCAAGAACAGTATGGGCGAGAAAAGGAAACTATATGGTATTTTTTCCTTCTTATAAATTTATGGAAGATGTGCTGGAGGTGTATGAGAATGAGTTTTCAGTGGACTGGGTACGATGCATCGCTCAGACATCAGGGATGCATGAACAGGAAAAAGAGGAATTTATCGAAGAATTTTCTACATCAGAAGGGACACTGGTTGGATTTTGTGTGATGGGTGGTGTTTTTTCGGAAGGTATTGATCTGATGGGGGAGAAACTGATCGGGGCGGTTATAGTAGGAACAGGTTTGCCCCAGATTGGGACACAACGGGAAATACTCAGGCAGTATTATGATAAAAAAGGCGCAGATGGATTTGATTATGCATACAGATATCCCGGAATGAATAAAGTGCTGCAGTCAGCAGGACGTGTGATAAGAACCCAGGAGGATACAGGAATCATACTTTTGCTGGATGAGCGCTTTGCTGATCATAACTATCGCAATCTTTTCCCGGCAGAATGGTCTGACCGCAGAAACTGTACTCTGAATACGGTGGAACAGCAGCTTGGAGAATTCTGGAACAGGGTTTGTATGGATAAATAAAAAGCTGACCAGAGTCAGAATATGATATGATTTCCATTAAACAGACAAGGTATATAACCAGAATATCCCGAGACATACGGTGTTACTGAGAATGAAGTAAACAGTAACTATGCTGGCATAGGTTGTTACTGGAAAAAAGACAAAAATGTTGCTATCCTGAAAAAAACAATATATACTTTGCTTACTATAAAAAAGAGATGTAACAATTCTGTCAGCTGTTATCTGACGATGGCAGTGAACAGTTACGAAGAGATATGGAAAGCAACCGTAAAAGGAGTTTTACATGAAAAAAAACAAACGAACGACGAAAACTTTTATCCTGGCAGGAACTCTGGCAGGGGCTGTTGTAATGACAACGACTTTGCCTGGCACTGCTTTGGCTGCGCAGCAAAGTATGTCTTCTGTTACGGAACAGGCACAGATTCAGCCGATAGGTGATGGAAGTAATAAGTATATCATGAAGAGTGACGGATTTTACTGTCTGGATGTAAATGGAGCGAAAAGCAATCAGGCAGAGATTCATTATTTTCAGGACTATGAAATTGATGGAACGGTATTTGACGGATATTATTACCATGATACAGATGGAAAATTTAAAGCATGCAGCCCGCATATGGAACGTTTGAAAGGTGTTACAGTATTTAAAAATACAGAGGCTGAGGAGACAACTGATGCGCAGAAAACACAGGAAACAGACAAATTTGATGGCTTCTATTTTGTAAATAATCTTGGACGACTATCGGCAGCCCCGCAGGTAAGGTATATAGATAACCTGGCGATAGACGGAATCACGTTAAATGGTTATTATTACTTTGATGAAAATGGCAGAATGGTAACAGAGCCGGGAATCCATTCGCTTGAGATGGACTGCTATGAAATGAATTTTGACGGAAACTATTATTTCGGCGGTGCGAACGGAGCTTTGGCACAGGAGAATACAGTGACAACAGACGGATTCATAGTGGATGACACAGGTAAAGTCATAAATCTGGATGATCTGGGAATCGATAACCTCAAACCACAGCTTGAAAATCTGCTGTCAGGATATCAGGGAACATGGAGCGTATATGTCAAAGATCTCGACGAGGATAAAGAGTTTCTGATTAACGATATGCCGTTATATTCTGCAAGCCTGATCAAGCCATTTGTCATGGCAAAGACTTACCAGGATATGGAACAGGTAAGAACGGATGAAGCGAAGAAATTAAATACAACGGATATGAAAACCGTAGATGTGAAATTAAATGATCTGTTGTGGAATATGATCACTGTCAGCGACAACGAATCCTGTAATGAACTGGTGAAACTTCAGACAGATGCACTCGATTTCAAAAAAGGTGCAGAGGACATCAATAAATATCTGGAAAAAGAGGGATATACAGAAACAAGTGTACAGCATACACTCCACCCGGCAGCCTCCGCGCAGGAAAGTCTTGGCGGCAGAAATATGACTTCTGTAAAAGACTGCGGAGCTCTGCTTGAGAGCATTTTCAAGGGAGAGTGCGTCAGCAAAGAAGCCTCAGAGGAAATGCTTAATCTTCTGTCGAATCAGGAAAACACCTGGAAAATCCCGGAAGGACTTCCTGACGGAATAAAATCAGCAAATAAAACCGGAGAGACAGATCAGGACCAGCATGATATTGCAATCATTTACGGAGAAAAGACAACATACATATTGTGTATCATGTCCGAAAACTGCCCGGAAGGTACAGCAGTAACAAATATCCAGAATATTTCAAAGATTGTTTACAATTACCTGAATCTGTAAGGGCATTGTGTGCGGCGAATGATTGATTTTTACTGGAAAATCATGTATAATACCATGGAACTATGTCATGTACGATGAAACTTAACAGCAGTGGCGGGCAGAGAGGAATCGGTATCCCCCACTGACACGTGACAAGCCACAGTCATCTATGTGATTGTATGTCATATTCTGTGAAATTACCGACTGTGGATTGAAACAAACAATTGTATAAAGTCAGGAGGAAGAATTTAAATGCGAGTTGATGCGGACGATTTTGCCCGACCTTGCAGCTGCGGCAGGGAACACCAGATTGCAGTGAAAGAGATTTTGATAGAAGCCGGAGCAGTAGAGAAGCTTGAAGAAGAGATGTCAGAGGGGATGCTGAAAGAATATATATCTCCGTTGGTTATCTGCGACACCAATACCTATGCGGCAACAGAAGAAATCATGGAGGATATCTATGACAGATGCCAGGTATTAGTTCTGGACGCAGAGGGGCTTTTGGCTGACCGGAAAGCGATAAGAATTGTGGAGAACAACATGGAGGAAGATATTGACCTGATTCTCGCAGTAGGGGCAGGAACGATTCATGATATCAGCCGCTATGTTGCACACAAATACAAAGTACCTTTCATTTCAGTGCCTACCGCAGCAAGTGGAGATGGATTTGTAACAACAGTGGCTGCCATGAACCTGGACGGTGTGAAGAAAACAGTGCCGTCAATTGCGCCTATCTGTGTATATGCAGATACAGATATTTTTTCAAAAGCTCCCCGGCGTCTTACAGATGCGGGAATTTCAGATTTGATGGGAAAATATATCTGTCTTGCAGACTGGAAAATCGCAAATCTGGTTACCGGAGAATATTTTTGCCGGGAAACTGTAAGACTGGAAGAAAAAGCCTTAAAGACGGTTAGATCTTCCATACAGGATATTGCAGAGGGTGAGGAAGATGAATGTGAACAGCTGATGTATGCATTGATCCTTTCTGGGCTTGCGATGCAGATGATCGGGAATTCAAGACCGGCATCCTGTGCAGAGCACCAGGTGACACATCTGTGGGATATGGAAGTGATCAATGGCCCGCTGGATGCACTTCATGGGGAGAAAGTCTCTGTAGCAACACTTCTTGTACTGGAGGAGTACAAGCGCATTGCCACAGCTATTACACAGGGACGATGTCACGCAAAACCGTATGAGAATGAAGACGAGAAACTTCTGGAAGAAACCTTTGGAAGTAAAGGATTTCTGGAAGAGATAAAGAAAGAAAATGAACCAGAACTTCTGAAATCCATTTCACCGGAGCATCTGGAGAATTGCCTGGGTGGAATCGCGGAAATCATAGATGAGCTTCCGAGCGAACAGGATATGTTCCACATGCTGGAAAAGGCTGGATGTGCAAAGACGGTTTATGATATCGGACTTGATGAAGCAGCTGTTTTACCAAGTCTCAGACTTGCACCTTATACAAGAAGACGATTAAGCTTATTAAGACTCAGCAAAATGCTGGAAATCAAAGGAGAATGATTATGCGCATTGGAATGGGATATGATGTACACAGACTAACCGAAAACAGAGATTTGATCCTTGGAGGAGTAAAGATTGACTGGGAGAAAGGTCTTCTGGGACATTCAGATGCCGATGTGCTGATCCATGCGGTGATGGATGCACTTTTAGGAGCAGCTGCGCTGGGAGACATCGGAAAACATTTTCCGGATACAGATCCTGCATATAAAGGAATTTCCAGTATTCTGCTGCTGGAACACGTAACGAAGCTATTGAAAGAACATCATTATGAGATTGGAAATATAGATGCAACGATCATTGCGCAGAAACCGAAAATGGCACCTCATATTCCACAGATGAGGGCAAATATGGCGAAAGCAATGGGAATTGATGAGTCTCAGCTGAATATTAAGGCTACTACAGAAGAGAAACTGGGATTTACAGGAAGAGAAGAAGGAATTGCATCTCAGGCAATATGTCTTCTTAATGAAGTAAAGTAATTGGTAATTCATATAATAAGATTTTATAAAAAATCGTTACTGTACACACGCCACTATTCCGCGAAGCGTGTTACGGAACAGTAACAAAAACTCTATAGAATGATAAAACATAGGGAAAACTGGAGGAATAGAGAATGAAACTTTTTAATACACTGACACGCAGAAAAGAAGAATTTGTACCTCTTGAAGAGGGAAAGGTTCGCATGTATGTCTGCGGTCCGACTGTTTACAACCTGATCCATATCGGAAATGCCCGTCCAATGATCATCTTCGATACTGTACGCCGTTACATGGAGTACAAGGGATATGAAGTAAACTTTGTTTCTAACTTTACAGACGTAGATGATAAGATCATCAAGAAAGCAATCGAGGAAGGCGTAAGTGCTCAGGAGATTTCTGAACGTTATATTGCAGAGTGCAGGAAAGATATGGATGGCATGAATGTAAAACCTGCTACTACAAATCCACAGGCAACGCAGGAAATCGATGGAATGATCAGCATGATCCAGACTCTGGTTGATAAAGGATATGCATATCCGGCAGCAGACGGTACTGTTTATTTCAGAGTTAAGAAATTCAAAGAATACGGAAAACTTTCTCACAAAAATCTGGATGATCTGCAGTCCGGTTTCCGCTCTCTGCAGGTATCAGGAGAAGATCAGAAAGAAGATCCGCTGGATTTCGTTCTCTGGAAACCGAAAAAAGAGGGAGAGCCATCCTGGCCATCCCCATGGTGTGACGGACGTCCTGGCTGGCATATTGAATGCTCTGTTATGGCAAAGAAATATCTCGGAGATGAGATTGATATTCATGCAGGCGGTGAGGACCTGATCTTCCCACATCATGAAAATGAAATTGCACAGAGTGAATGCTGCAACGATAAGATTTTTGCAAAATACTGGATGCACAATGCATTCTTAAACATTGATAACAGAAAAATGTCCAAGTCTCTTGGAAACTTCCGTACTGTACGTGAGATCAGCGAGCAGTATGATCTTCAGGTACTTCGTTTCTTCATGCTGAATGCACATTACAGAAGCCCGCTGAACTTCAGCGCAGATCTGATGGAAGCTGCAAAGAATGCGTTAGAGCGTATCACAGATGCAGCTGCAAACTTAAAAGACAGAAAAGCAGCAGCACAGACAGAGGCTGCGACAGATGCAGAGAAAGAACTCCTTGCACAGTCTCAGGAGTTTGTTAAGAAATTCGAAGAAGCAATGGATGATGACTTCAACACTGCGGACGCACTGGCTGCAATTTTTGAACTGGTTAAATTTGCCAATACAAATGTATCCGAAGAAAGCTCCTCAGAATTCGCCGGAGTACTGCTTGATACAATGGTAAAATTATGCGATGTACTTGGTCTGAAAGCAGAGAAGAAAGAAGAAATTCTTGATAAAGAAATCGAAGACCTGATTGCAGAACGCCAGGAAGCAAGAAAAGCAAAGAACTTTGCGAGAGCAGATGAGATCAGAGATGAGCTTCTGGCTAAGGGAATTATCCTTAAAGATACCCGTGAGGGAGTAAAATGGAAACGAGCTTAAACGGTATGGCAGAAATAAATGAGTTTGATAAGCATGATATTGCTGGTTTAAAAGGATTGCTTCATCAGGTATTTCATCTGAAAGATAATGATATGAGGTCTTACTCACCCTTGACTTTAGCTTATATCGGAGACGGTGTTTACGAACTGGTGATCCGCACAATTCTTGTGAAAAAAGGAAACTGTCCGGTAAATCAGCTGCACAGAAAGGCAAGCAGTCTGGTTAAAGCAGGCACACAGTCTTCTATGATGGAAGTGATCGAACCAATGCTTACGCAAGAGGAGCACAGCGTTTATAAAAGAGGCAGAAATGCGCACTCCCCGACAATGGCAAAGCACGCAACAATGGCAGATTACCGCAGAGCAACCGGGTTTGAAGCTCTGATGGGATATTTATATTTAAAAGATGATTTCGGCAGGATCATAGAACTGGTCCGTGCTGGAATCGGAGAGGATCAGATATGAGTGAACAGATAGAAGGACGCAATGCAGTCCTGGAAGCTTTTCGTTCCGGTAAATGTGTAGATAAGCTGTTTATCCTGGATGGATGCCAGGATGGACCAGTCCGCACTATTGCCAGAGAGGCGAGAAAAAAAGATACGATTATCAATTATGTGGCAAAAGAGCGTCTGGATCAGTTAAGTGAGACAGGTGCGCATCAAGGCGTAATCGCCCAGGTAGCTGCTTATGAATATGCAAGCGTAGAAGATATCCTTGCAAAAGCAAAGGAAAAAGGGGAAGATCCATTTATCTTTATTCTGGATAATATTGAAGATCCTCATAATCTCGGTGCAATCATCCGTACTGCAAACCTGGCAGGAGCACATGGCGTGATCATTCCGAAGAGACGTGCAGTAGGACTGACCTCTACAGTTGCCAAGACTTCAGCAGGTGCATTAAACTATACACCTGTTGCAAAAGTGACAAATCTGGGACATACCATTGATGAGCTGAAAGAGCAGGGTGTGTGGTTTGTATGCGCAGATATGGGTGGAGAAACTATGTATAACCTGAATCTTACAGGTCCGATCGGAGTTGTGATCGGTAACGAAGGTGAGGGAGTAAGCAGACTGATTCGCGAGAAATGTGATTTTGTAGCATCTATTCCGATGAAGGGGGATATTGATTCCCTGAATGCATCAGTAGCAGCAGGCGTACTCGGCTATGAGATCGTACGTCAGAGAATGCAGAAGAAATAAGTGCCATATTTACATTAGTTATTAGAGGGTTATGTGGTTAATCTGTTTTGGTGTAAATAGCGTATTGGTTGTGCAGCAGAATAGAATTGTTTCAGTTAATAGCAAGATTTATGGAAAACGGAAGGTTTAAATTGATGAAACAGTATGACGGAATCAAGGATGAAGAATTAATCTTTCGCTTTAAAAACGGAGAGTCAGAGATTCTCGACTATCTTATGGAAAAATACAAGAACATGGTCCGCAAGAAAGCAAGGACCATGTTCCTGATAGGCGGGGAGAATGATGATCTGATACAGGAAGGTATGATCGGACTGTTTAAGGCAGTCCGCGACTACCAGCCGGACAAAGATGCCACATTTCAGACTTTTGCGGGCATATGCGTGGACAGACAGATTTACAATGCAATCCAGAGTTCTAACAGGCAGAAACATCAGCCGCTTAACTCATATGTCTCTCTCAGTGAGCAGGGCGGAGAGAACGAAGAACATCTTGGTGATACCTGGGTAGAAAATCCGGAATCGATCATCATCGACCAGGAAAACGTTGAGAATCTGGAACAAGAGATCACTACCACATTAAGCCCAATGGAGAATCAGGTACTGGAATACTATCTGGCAGGAAACGGCTACGGAGAGATTGCCGAACTTATGGGAAAAACACCAAAATCTATAGACAACGCACTCCGCAGAATCCGCACCAAAATAAAAGAACAACTGGAACAGCTCCGTAAATAAAAAATACAGAATTTTAACTGAAGGTAATTTTTATAAAAATAAAAAAGTTAAAAAATAGGGATTGACAATACGGTTAAGTTCTGGTAACATATCCAAATGTGAGCGGTAAATCCGACACGATGCTGATGTGGCTCAGAGGTAGAGCACTTCCTTGGTAAGGAAGGGGTCACGGGTTCAATTCCCGTCATCAGCTTTTTTTAATGCTTGAAAATAAAGGATTTCTTGAACCTCGGTACCTCAAAAGTAATCAAAACCTGACTTTTGCAGGTAAATTAACAAAAAACACCCGTCAAACCCAATAATTACAGGGCCTTGCCCTAACAATAAGAAGAAAGCCCAAGAAGCTGCAACTTCAAGGGCTTTCATTCTTTTTGTTATAAACACTTTAATACCTTTTGCCTACTGGCATTATAGCATATGCAGATCATGAAATCAATATGCAGATGAGTCTGAAAAAATAAAAAAGAGTAAAATAGTTACTGTTCACACACCACCACTATCCCGCGAGGTGTTTTGGCATAAATATGCCAAAATCCCGAGACATACAAGCCAAAATTCCATTGCCGCAGGCAATCTGGAATGAATTTTGGCTACGTTACTGAGAACGGAGTGAACAGTAACGTAAACTATCCCGTTGGTTTATGCCTTATTTCCCAAAATGGCTCAGTTGATAGGTTTATTCTCTTTAATAATCTGCACCCGTGACTATTGCTATTTATCTGCCTCACAAGTGTCGAAGACCCGTGTTCCTCTGGAAACAGAGATTGATTTCTGAGAGAATTACCATCAAGTATAAGAAAAATCGGAGCAAAAGCATTCTACCAGTGTACATCCATTAAGATGCTGAAGATTATTACAACCGTTATCATCAAGCTTATTTTTATCACAGATTACAGAAATATCCGGTTCTACGTAGGTATTACTTGCTTCGTCAAGATGTACTGCGAATGGTGCAGGAATCACTTCACAAGATCCCTTGTGTTGTTTTATATAATTACGGATAGAAGCGGAGAGTTCCATAACGATTTTCTGGTGTTTATAGGTTGGTGGTGCCATATAATAGATGTGTCCATCAATAAGCTCGGCTCTTTCTCCGTCTGGCAAAGCATAGATATCTTCAATGGTATAAGATTCTTCTTTAGATAAAGCCATACAATCACGCTCCTTTTGGGCTATGTTATAATGGATTCAGGTAGAATATTCAACGCTAACAATCGGACAGCAGTCCCATTGACAATGTTAATATTCCCCAATATCAAATAGCTCATCAAAAGTTATCTTCAAGTTTGGAAACATAACCAGTTGTAAATCTTCTTTATTCTGAGCGGTAACTGTTTTATAAAGATACGGATAACCAGTACCATCTTCTTTAAAGTCAAAAAGATAAATTTCTACAGATTTTTTTCTCCAGTCAACAATCCAGTACTCAGAAACACCGACTTTACAGTAAATATCCATTTTTTCGTGGCGGTCATATTCTTCAGTGGCATTGGATAAAACCTCCATTACAAAGCGAGGAATGCCGGTAAAAGAAATGTTTTTACGATCTCTCAGGTTGCAGATGATTGATACATCAGGAATGATTACTTTGTCGTCATTTTCACGCCATTCGTACTGAACACCGTCACCAAAAACACGACAAAGACTATCTTTAATCTGACTTCCAATTTTAATAACGAAGTTGTTAATTACCATAGAATGTTCGAGGTAAGTTTTGCTTAAATCTTCGATTGGCAATGCGTTACTCATGTTGCTGCACCTCCTGAATATATTGGTATAATCGTATATATTGAGATAATTATAAGTGTTAACACAGATTTCGTCAAGAAAACCGGAAACTTAAAATGGCAAAACAGATGTCAGTATCAGCCTCAATAGTGCATAAAATAAGGCTTGCCACCATTGTGGAAACAGTTGACAGATGGAATTTCCAATGATAATATAAATTCATTCGTTTGTGCTTAATAGAAGGAAAATCAATATAGTTAATAAAATGTACTTATATTATAACTGAAAATAACGGATATACTGGTTTTGTGGGTACGGGCAGATAATGCAGTGACATGAAACATGTATAAAATACGAAAACAGGAGGGAAAAAGATGGAGAACGAAACAGTTTCCAAGAATTTTATTGAGAATATTATTGATAAAGATTTAGCAGAGGGTGTTTATGACACCGTGCATACACGTTTTCCGCCGGAACCGAATGGATATCTTCATATCGGTCATGCGAAATCTATTCTTTTAAACTATGGCCTTGCTCAGGAGTATAACGGCAAATTCAACATGCGTTTTGATGATACAAACCCTACAAAAGAGAAAAGCGAATTTGTAGAATCTATTAAAGCTGATATCAAATGGCTGGGTGCTGACTGGGAAGACAGACTTTTCTTTGCATCTGACTATTTTGACCAGATGTATGAAGCTGCTGTAAAGCTGATCCAGAAAGGAAAAGCATACGTATGCGACCTGACAGCAGATCAGATCCGTGAATACCGCGGAACACTTACAGAGCCAGGTAAAGAGAGCCCATACAGAAACAGAACTGTTGAAGAGAATCTTCAGCTTTTCGAGGAGATGAAAGAGGGTAAATATGCAGACGGAGAGAAAGTACTCCGCGCTAAGATTGATATGGCATCTCCGAACATGAATATGCGAGACCCGGTTATTTATCGTGTTGCTCATATGACACACCACAGAACAGGCGATAAATGGTGCATCTATCCGATGTATGACTTCGCTCATCCGATCGAAGATGCAATCGAGGGAATCACACATTCCATCTGTACACTGGAATTCGAGGACCACAGACCGCTGTATGACTGGGTTGTAAGAGAACTGGAATATCCGCAGCCTCCGAAACAGATTGAATTTGCAAAACTTTACCTGACAAATGTTGTCACAGGTAAACGTTATATCAAGAAACTTGTAGAAGAAGGAATTGTAGACGGATGGGATGATCCGCGTCTGGTTTCCATCGCAGCACTGCGCCGTCGTGGCTTCACACCGGAATCTATCAAGATGTTTGTTGAGCTTTGTGGTGTATCCAAGGCAAACAGCTCTGTTGATTACGCAATGCTTGAGTACTGTATCCGCGAGGACCTGAAACTGAAACGTCCGCGTCTGATGGCAATCCTTGATCCGATCAAACTTGTGATCGATAACTATCCGGAAGGTGAAATTGAGTATCTGGAAGCTACGAATAATATGGAGAACGAAGAACTTGGAACACGTAAGATGCCATTTGGCAGAGAACTTTATATTGAGAGAGAGGATTTCATGGTAGATCCGCCTAAGAAATATAAGAGAATGTTCCCTGGCACAGAGGTTCGTCTTATGAATGCATATTTTGTAACATGTACAGGATACGAAGCAGACGAAGATGGTACAGTACGCGTAGTACATTGTACTTATGATCCGGAAACAAAGGGTGGAAACGCACCGGATGGCAGAAAGGTAAAAGGAACAATTCACTGGGTAGAAGCAAGCCAGGCTGGCAAAGCAGAAGTTCGTCTCTATGAGAATATCGTAGATGAGGAAAAAGGTGTATACAACAAGGAAGACGGTTCACTGAACGTAAATCCGAATTCTCTGACTAAAGTTACTGCTTATGTAGAGCCTGCACTGATGGAAGCAAAAGGCTATGACAGCTTCCAGTTTGTAAGAACAGGATTCTTCTGCGCAGATATCCATGACTCTAAGGAGGGAGCACCGGTATTTAACCGTATCGTATCTCTTAAGAGCTCATTTAAACTGCCGAAAGCATAATGCAATAAAAGATAAAGAAACAGCCAGGCGATTATTCGTCTGGCTGTTTGCAACATATAGTATAATTACGCTGTACTAGTGTGCCGACAAGTTGATTCATTCCTTAGATTCAGCTGCTGCCTCAATAGCTTCTTCGAAGTCTTTTGGATCGTCGGCATCTTCTTCCTCAGCATCTTTGATTTCAACTTCTGTGGCTGCTTCAGGAGCTTCTTCTGAATTTTCTGAATCAGATTCAGCTGCTACTTCGTCAGCTTTGTCTTCAGCACTGTCATTCTCTGCCTGCTCACCTGTATGTTCCCAGGACTGGAAATCTTCTGCAGTTTCAGCTTCTTCGTCAGCTTTTTCCTCAGTTTTCTCTTCTTCGTCTGTCAGATCAAAATCATCAAAGTCATCTTCAAAATCAAAATCCTCTTTGCAGGATCCTTTCTTTGCGATAATAGCGGCAACGACACCGGCAGCAGCTGCGGTAAGAGCGCCGACTGCAACAAATCCCCAGTATTTATTAATTTTAGCCATGATAATCATAAACTCCTTTCTGATATTCTCCTATTTCTGCGAATATGAAACAGATTAGTGATTGGTTATTCATATTTTAATACGTTTTGCATAAAAAGAAAAGCAAAACTTTTTCTGAAAGCAGTTGCATAGCAAAAAGATACAAGGTATACTATGACACGAAAGAAGAGGGGCGCTGATAAAAACATTTTACAGAATAACGGCGTTCGAACAGTAACAGAAGAGGTTTATATATGAGAAGAATTATCTTAGCATCTGCTTCACCCAGACGAAGAGAACTGCTGGAGAGAGCAGGCGTGAAATTTGAAGTGATACCCGCATCAGGAGACGAGAATCGGACTTCTGATGACCCGAAAGAGGCAGTTGCGCAGCTGGCAAGAGATAAGGCGGTTTCTGTTAAAGCGACAGTAGAGGATGCCGAAGAGGGAACTGTAATTATCGGTTCTGATACAGTGGTAGTGTTTCAGAATATGATTCTTGGAAAACCACACGATCAGGAAGACGCAGCAGATACTCTGAGGAAACTGCAGGGGAACACCCATCAGGTATACACTGGCGTTTCTGTATTGGAGAAAAAGAATGGGCAATGGCAGGAACATGCCTTTTATGAGAGTACAGATGTGACATTTTATCCGGTTTCAGATGAAGAAATCAGAGAATATGTTGCGACAGGAGAGCCTATGGATAAAGCGGGAAGTTACGGAATTCAGGGGTTTTTCGGAATATATGTAAAAGGAATTAATGGAGACTACAATAATGTGGTAGGGCTTCCGGCCGCCAGATTATTTTATGAAATGAAGAAATCAGGAATTGACTTGAGAGGATGACAAAAGATGATTAAGGCATGTATATTTGATTTGGATGGAACGTTAGCTGATACACTGGAATCCATGGCATATGTCACAAACGTTATCATGGAAAAATTTGGTTTAAAGACACTTCCGGTGGATAATTTCAGATATTACAGCGGAGAAGGTGCAAGCATGCTGATCCGCCGTGCACTTAAAGATGCCGGGGACCCGGAGCTTACTCATTATGAGGAAGGAGAGAGACTTTACAGAGAAATGTTTGCAGCAGATCCGATGTATAAAGTAGTTCCTTATAAGGGAATGCCGGAGACATTGAAAGAGCTGAAGAAACATGGAATGAAGCTGGCAGTCTGCTCCAACAAACCGCATCCGGCAGCTGTAAAAGTTATCGCGCAGCTTTTCGGAGAAGAGTTTGACATGGTGGTCGGACAGAGTGATGCAATCCGCAGAAAACCTGCTCCGGACGGTCCTCTGATGGTTGCTGGGAAATTTGGTGTAAAACCAGAAGAGTGCATGTATGTAGGAGATACCAGCACAGATATGAAAACAGGAAAAGCAGCAGGAATGTTCACAGTTGGTGCATTATGGGGATTCCGTGACCGTGAGGAACTCAACGAAAATGGCGCAGATATAGTTGCCGAAGCACCGACTGACTTAGTAAAGATTTGCGAGGAACATGGAAATGATTAAGTTAGTTGCCAGTGACCTGGATGGAACTTTGCTCTTAAATAAAGCACAATCTTTGCCGGAAGAGATATTTCCACTGATCAGACAGTTACAGGAAATGGGAATCATATTTGTTGCAGCCAGTGGCAGACAGTACCCGAATATGAGAAAATTGTTTGCACCTGTTGCGTCAGAGATTTCTTATATTTCCGAAAATGGTGCTTTGGCAGTAGATCATGGGGAAGTGCTGTATCAGGATTCTTTTGACAGGGAACTTGCAAATGAGATCATTTCTGCAATCATGGAAAAGAAAGATGCAGAGTTTACCTGTTCAGCAAAGGATTACCATTATCTGATGCCGAAGACAAAGAAATTTCATGATCATATGTTATATGAAGTAAAAAATGAGTGCAGATTTGTAAAAAGTCTGGATGAAATGACAGATCCGATTATGAAGCTGGCTGTATTTGAGCCGGGTGGTCTTACCGAAGAGTCCGTAAAATACTGGACCGGAAGATTTGGAAAAGACTGTGTGGTTGTTACGTCGGGAAATGAATGGATTGATTTTATTCCTTTTGGTACTAATAAGGCAAAGGGAATTATAGAATATCAGAAGAGATATCATATTTCGCCGGAAGAATGTCTGACATTCGGAGACGAATATAATGATATAGAGATGCTTAAGGCAGTAAAATATGGCTTTGCCATGGCGCATTCCAAGGAGGGGGTACGGGCAGCAGCGTCCTATGTGACAGAACGGGTTGAACCGATCCTTGAGAAGCTGATTTTGGCAAAGGGAGAAATTGAGGAGGTAATTTAAAATGTTTACAGAAGAATGTATCAATACTTTTCTGGAAAATCAGGAGCAGCTTTTTCCACAGCCGGTGGCAGAATCTTATGAGGCAGCAGAAGCTTTTCTTGAGGACTGCATGGCACAGGTAGTAGATTCTATCGAAGAGGTCAGAGAGTATCTGGAAGAGATCGGAGCTGATGTGGATGGAATGTCAGATGAAGAGTTGGAAGAAGCAAGCGAAGTTTTTGCACTGCCAGATGGAAAATATCTGATCGTAGAGGGATAAAACAACAGTATCTGTCTTGGAAATGATGATATGAACGTTAACTATTGTTGGTAAATGGTGCAGGATAAGTACCCATAGGTGTAAAAGGTAATTTAGAGCTGCTGTAATGAAGTTTACAGTGGCTCTTTTTGATATTATAGGAAGAAAAATACAGATTACATTTTCTTAAAATACAGTGTTATAATGGCTTTATGCAGAGAATGAAGGAGATGTCATTGCCACTCATTGTAAATATCCTGCGAAATATATTGAGGAGATGCAATGAACAGTAATGAAATCACAATTCTATTATAAATGAAAAGGAGGACTACAGATGGAGAGAAGGAGATTTCTTGCAATCGTGATGACTGTGATGATGGTTATTTCATTGATTCCATCCATGGTTTTTGCGGCAGCTCCGTCAGGAGAGCTTGGTGGCAAGCTTAAGGTTAAAGGGCTTGCAGCAGTAGGGGCAACTGTGAGCGCGGATTACTCAAAGGTCACACCGGAGGGAGTGACAGATGAAGATTTTACTTTTTCCTGGTCAAGACAGACAGGAGAGAAGGAATTAACACAGATAGGGACTGAGAAAACGTATACGATTACTCAGGAGGATCTGGGATATAAACTGGAACTTGATATCACACCGATAGACGGAAGTGGTCTTACAGGAACGCTGACAGCCAAAACATTAGAAGTAGCGGCTACAGAGGACGAGGCGAAAGCCCTTACAGAGCAGAATCCGGATGAAACGGAGAAAGCACAGCTGGCGGAGACTACAGATGAAGCGGAGAACAATCAGGATTCTGAGAATCAGACTACTGATGAAACACAGACAGATGAGAATCAGAATGTAGAAAATTCACAGAATGATGAAGTGCAGGAAACAGAAGGCCAGCTGGATGAAACACAGACTGCCTACGATAATGAGAGTGCACAGCAGACGGATGATTCACAGGAAAATGCGTCTGATCAGACATATAACGAGACAGACAGCACAGAGGGAACTGATGATTCTCAGATGAAAATCTACACAGAAGAACAGCTTCAGGTAGATGAAAATGGAAATGTGCAGACTGACAAAACAGATGAAAACGCAGAAGACACTGCGGGAAAAGACAGCAAAGAAGCTTATGAGGCTGTTGCATCTGTAGAAGACAGTGAAGATCCGGTTTGTGATTTTGGAACAGCACAGAGTGATCTCGGAGATGTTGAGGCACAGTATGTGCAGATCACAAATATAGGAAGTGAAACCTTAAATTTTCAGGAAATCAGTCCGGAACATTTTATGGTTGCTGATATTACAGAACCGTTGGCAGCAGGTGAATCTGTGAATGTATGGGTACAGCCAAGAGAAGGACTGGAAGCCGGAGATTATGATGATGTGATCACTTACGAGACAGAAGAGGGAACAGAGGTATCCTTTGAAGCAAAGATTACGATTGAGGGTGAATCATCTGACGCAGATGACGAGGATTTGGAACCGGTAGAAGATCCAAAAGAAGAACCGGCTGAAACACCGGATGATTCAAAGACATCAGATGATAATACAGACGCATCTCTTGAAGCACAGTCTTTGGATATAAATACCGGGACATTGAATTTCAGTGACGTTGAGGAAAATTATACACAGGCAAATGAGACTTTGTCTGTAACAGTAACAAACACAGGCGACAGTACTGTTACACTGAGAATACCACAGTCAGAATACTTTAATGTACTGAATGAGGATGGAAGCGAAGCTGCATCAGGAACACAGCTTGCAAAAGGGGAATCCATTATGTTCATGGTACAGCCAAAGACAGGGCTGACTAAGGGAGATTACAGTGATACTCTGGTATTTGGAAGCAATGAAGAATCAGAAGTAACCGCACAGGTGACTGCTGAAATTTCAGTAAAAGAAGCACAACAGCAGATTACAGAGATTCAGGCAGATCCGGCCTCTGTTAATTATGATGATCTGAAAGAGGGGTATGATACTCCTGATTCAACAACAGTTACACTTACAAATACAGGAAATACAACTGTTTCACTGGTACAGCCGGTGGGAGAATATTTTAATATCGGAGAACTTTCTGCATCAGAACTGAATCCGGGAGATACCGCTGAATTTACAGTAACTCCGGTAACAGGACTGACAGCCGGAGACTATATGGACAGTATCCAGATTATGCAGACAAACGCTGATGGACAGGAAGAAGTGCTGACAACAGTAAATGCTTCGATTACTGTTTCTGAAGTGGAAAAAATTTACAAATTATCTGTTAATCCGACAGAACTGGATTTTGGAAAGACAAAAGCCGGATACGGCGAAGCACCGGAAGCACAGAAAGTTACTGTGACAAATGAAGGAAATACAAATGTTACTTTAAATACACCTTCAGCTAAGAACTTTAAAATTGGTAAATTTTCTGCTACAGAACTTGCACCGGGCGAGAGCGCGACATTTAAGATTCGTCCAAAAGAAGGTTTGAAGGCTGGTTCTTATACAGAAGCTATCGCCGTTAATACTGATCAGAACGTCAGTGCAAAGGTAAATGTCAAATTTACAGTTAAGACTGTTCGCAAAGCGAAGATTGCAGATCCGGCAGATAATAAGATCACAGGAATCAGTTCTGAGGGATATACAACGCAGTCCAAGATTACTTTCACTGCAGTTGGTGCAGGTATGGATAACGAGAGTCCTGGAAAAGGAGATGTCCGCTATGTACCATATAACTGGAAAGTAATCAACACAAACAGCTGGAGCAGTGCACCGTATACGGCAGCATTTGGAATTACAAAAGCAGGAACTTATACACTGACTGTTGTATTTGACCGCCAGATGTATAATGGAAAAGAGTGGGAAAATACAGGAGAGCAGGATACCAAACAGGTAAACTTCAATATTACTCAGGCACAGATAGTAACGGCAACTCCAACTCCACAGCCAAACGGAGCAACCGCAAAATCTGCTGTAAAGACAGGAGATACAACGAATATCGCGCCGTTTGTGATCATTCTGGTGATTGCGGCAGGATGTATCGCAGGTGTTGTGGTTTATAAAAAGAAGAAAAAATAAATACAAAACAAACTGTTAGCACTCATTTTAAATGAGTGCTAATTTTTTCTTGACTTTTGGATTAAATGGTATTACTATATCTCTCAGAGAAGCAACTACAGATAAAAAGTTGCAGTAAATACAAAAAAAGGAGTGTGGACAGCATGGCTGTAAAACATGGAAGTTTATCAATCAACAGTGAAAATATTTTCCCGATTATTAAGAAATGGTTATATTCCGATCATGATATTTTTGTAAGAGAGCTGGTATCCAACGGATGTGATGCGATTACAAAACTGAAAAAACTGGAAGTAATGGGAGAATATAATTTCCCGGAAGGATATAAACCGGAAATTCAGGTAATTGTTAACCCTGATGAAAAGACGCTGAAATTTATCGATAATGGTATCGGTATGACTGCTGAAGAAGTTGAGAAATACATTACTCAGATTGCTTTTTCAGGTGCAACCCAGTTCCTTGAGAAATACAAAGATAAAACAACAGATGACCAGATGATCGGTCATTTCGGACTTGGTTTCTATTCTGCATTTATGGTAGCAGATGAAGTACACATCGATACACTTTCCTATACAGAAGGTGCACAGCCTGTACATTGGTCCTGTGATGGCGGTACAGAGTATGATATTCAGGAAGGCAACAAGAATACAATCGGTACAGAGATTACATTATTCCTGAATGAAGATTGTCTGGAATTTGCAAACGAATATCGTATGCGTGAGATTCTGGAGAAATATTGTTCCTTTATGCCGGTTCACATTTATCTTTCCAAGGCAAACGCACCGCAGGAATATGAGACGATCGATGAAGCTGAATTAAGAGATGATGATGTAGTTGTTGAACATATTCATGAAGAAGCTAAGACAGAAGAGAAAGAAAACGAGAATGGTGAGAAGGAAGTTGTTGAAGTTTCCCCTGCAAAGGATAAAGTAAAGATCAACAAACGTCCGGTTTCCATCAGTGATATCAATCCTCTCTGGATGAAACATCCGAATGAATGTACAGATGATGATTATAAGGAATTCTACCGTAAAGTATTTATGGATTACAAAGAGCCGTTATTCTGGATTCATCTGAATATGGATTATCCGTTTAACTTAAAAGGTATCCTGTACTTCCCGAAGATCAATACAGAGTATGATTCTATCGAAGGAACAATCAAACTGTATAATAACCAGGTGTTCATCGCAGATAATATCAAAGAGGTAATTCCGGAATTCCTTCTTCTGCTGAAAGGTGTAATTGACTGCCCCGGATCTGCCGCTCAACGTATCCAGAAGTGCACTGCAGAGATGATGGATTTGTACAGAAGATTTCCGAGTATATTTCCAAGAAGGTAGCAGATAAACTGACAGGAATGTGCAAAACAGACCGTGAATCCTATGAAAAATACTGGGATGACATCAGCCCATTCATTAAATATGGCTGCATCAAGGATACTAAATTTGCAGAGAAAATAGGAGATTATGTACTCTTCAAGAATCTTGACGGCAAATATCTGACACTGAAAGATTGCATTGAAGAGAACAAGAAAGAAACAGAAGAACCGGAAAATCAGGCAGAAGAGAAGAAAGAAGATACTGCATCTGAAGAAAATAAAGATGCACAGGAGAAAGAGCCTGAGAAGACCGTAATCTTCTATGTAACTGATGAGGTTCAGCAGAGCCAGTATATTAATATGTTCAAAGAGGCAGGAAAGGATGCTGTTATCCTGAAACACAACATTGACAGTGCATTTATTTCCAGTCTGGAACAGAAACATCAGGATGTACAGTTCAAGAGAATCGACGCTGACCTTACAGAGGAAATGAAGGGTGAAGGCACAGCAGATGAAGAAACTGTAAAAGCACTGACAGAACTTTTCCGTAAGAATCTTCACAAGGATAAACTGGAAGTACATGTAGAGAATCTGAAGAATGAAAATGTATCTGCAATGATGACTCTTTCTGAAGAAAGCCGCCGTATGCAGGATATGATGAAAATGTACGATATGTTACGGAATGGATCCGAATATGTTTGGCGGACAGGAAACATTGGTTCTGAATGCAAATCATCCGCTGGTTAAATATCTGGCAAAGAATAAGGAATCTGATAAAGCACCTGTAATCTGCGAGCAGCTGTACGACCTTGCAATGATGAGCCATAAACAGCTCTCACCTGAGGAAATGACAAAATTTGTTCAGAGAAGCAATGAGATTCTGCTGATGATAACAAAATAATCCGTCAGATAGTGAGTTAAGTGCCCATAACGAACAACAAGCTTATTGTTCTTCGTAATTGAAGCAGAAAACTTGCCTGATTCGGTTAAGATACGAGGTAAGGTGGATAGAATCTGCTTTGCCTCGTTTTTGCTCCAATTACAGTGAAAGTATGTTGTTTTAACCAAATCAAGTAAGTCCCCTGCTTCAATTGCGAAGAGCAATAAGCAGTGGGTGGGGACTTGCTTGTATTCAGAAGGGGTACAAGCCCCTTCTGATAAACTGCGAAGCAGTTATTTGGTTATGAGCAAGTAGCGAAAGCGGATTGCGAATATCCGATTGACTAAATAAAAAACAAAATATAGTACTTTTTTGACGATTGGTATTGACAAACGTCTTATAAATTTTTATGATTAAATTGCTGATATTTTAATAACATGTCGAATCCATAAGAAGTATAACGGTTGCCGTATGCTTTATATATGGTAACTGGGTAACGGAAATTCCGAATGACAATTACTGTATCTTCCATTTACGTTATGAAAAAATGTGTGTAAATAAAAGAGATACCAGACCTGTGATCATACAGGCTATGGAGATTGTTAGGAGGAACGAAGTATGACTGAAGTGTATGGAATTATTAGAAAATTAGGTGCAACGTCAAAGTATAAGGGATATTATTATGTTGCAGATGCTGTGGAGATGGCACAGGGAATACATGAACGTCCGGTTAAGGTGACGAAAGATATTTACCCGATCATTGCGAGAAAATATAAATCAACACCTTCTAATGTAGAACATAATATCAGGACATTGGTAAATTTGTGCTGGATGAACCATAAAGATACATTGCAGGAAATCGCAGGATGTACAATGTCAGATAAACCGACTAACAGTGAGTTTATAGATATTCTGGTGTATTATCTGTATTGTTCTGCTAAAGCAGGAACAGGTAACAAATAATAAGGCCGCTTATAATTTCTCACAGGAAATATGATGACTGGAGAAAAAAGTGACCAGAGAATCATCCCAGAGATGTTCCAGACGTTTGTCCAGGCTGAAGGAAGTGTAGGAAACACCTGTTGTACATAAAAGTGCCTGATTTTTATACTGGATATTCAGATAGAAATTGCGGACGGGAATGTCTGAAGGGAGACTTTCATTTCTTAACAAAGACTGCACCTGCTCGTGAGAAAGCTCAAATACGATTTTGAAATTCAATGGTGTGCGTTTGCCACGTATAACAGAGAAACAGAATGGTTTCACATCATGCCACAGAGAATATTCGGCGGATTTTTCCAGAAGAGCAGATTTTGTATCTGTATCAAAGAAATCGTGCTGAAGTTTGCCGTTGATAGTGAAAGTATTGAAAGTTGTAATAGATGATTCAATAAAGGAAAAATGATCAAATACTTCACCAATCAGGAGCTTATTCATAAAATCTTTTATATCAATAATTCTTAAAGCGAGCATACAACACCTCTTTTACAACACATTTTTTATAATACTTATTTCGTGGATTCAACAGCGCTCCCTGTATTTTGCAAGGAGCGTTTTCTTATTATAAATCACTTTTGAAAAAAAGAACAGCGTTTTTATGAAAAAGCCTTTTCAAATGTAAATCAGTATGATAATATATATCTGGTATTGGATACTACATATAATGGAAAAGAGGACGATATAATTGAGATATAAGATTGTCATAGATAGTTGTGGAGAACTTTTGGATGAATGGAAAGATGATGAACATTTTGAATCAGTCCCTCTGACTTTGATGGTGGGAGCTGAGCAGATCATAGATGATGAGACGTTTGACCAGGCGGCTTTTCTTAAGAAAGTGGCTGACTGCCCGGAATGCCCGAAGTCAGCCTGCCCGTCACCGGAGAGATATATGAAGGCGTATGATTGTGAGGCAGAGCATATTTATGCAGTAACTTTATCTTCTGAATTGAGTGGATCTTATAACAGTGCATTGCTTGGTAGAAATCTTCTTCTGGAGGATCATCCGGATAAAAAAATCCATATATTTAATTCACGTTCCGCATCTATCGGACAGAGCCTGATTGGAATGAAAATCCAGGAATGTGAAGAAGCGGGAATGAGCTTTGAAGAGGTGGTGTCAACAGTAGAACACTATATTGAAGGACAGCATACATTCTTTGTACTTGAGAACCTTGATACATTGAGAAAGAATGGACGCCTCAGCAAGGTGAAAGCTTTAGTGGCAAGTGCATTAAAGATCAAGCCGGTTATGGGATCTACAGATGATGGAAATATCTGTCAGCTGGATCAGGCAAGAGGAATGAACCGTGCCATGATCAAAATGGTGGAACAGGTGATAGCAAAAACTCCGGACAGTGCTGAAAAAGTGCTGGCAATCAGTCATTGCAACTGTCCTGCAAGAGCACAGGTGCTCAAGGAAGCTTTTGAGGAAAGAATGAAACTTGCGAAGATCGTAGTTCTTGACACAGCAGGCGTAAGTTCGATGTATGCAAATGACGGCGGAGTGATCGTTGCTGTATAATAGATTGCCTATTTTCTTTTGCAATAAAGTGTGCTATAATCAGAAAATACGAAATATTAGATGCAAAGGAGATATATCATGAGCCAGAAGAAAGTCGATGCTTATAAGGCCAGAAAAGGACAGCATAGCAAAGCAGACAAGAAAGAAAAAATGCTTTTTGGACTGGAAATGTTTGCCTGGGCATTTATTTGTGTTGTGATCGTTGCATGGATTGGCTATTCTGCATATGCCAAAGTAACAGGAGCCAAAGAGAATGTGGTTCAGAATACAGTAATGGATACTACTGCACTTGACAATTACATTTCAAATATGACAACAGATACAACGGATGATGCAGACAGCACAGATGCTGATACAACAGATGCAGATGCTGAAGATACAACTGCTTCTGAAGACACAGACAGCGAGGACACAGTTACAGATGATACTGCCACAGATACAGAAGAAACCGCTGATGATAAAGAATCAACAGACGATACTGCATCCACAGATGACGCAGAGACAGAAAGTACAGATTCTGCTTCTACAGACAGCACAGACGCTGAATAAGATCAAGTTTTTATAATTAAAAAAGCCAAAAAAAATCCCCGGATCATCCGGGGATTTTTTGAGGTTTAATCCGTATTTAAAAGTGCGGAATTCAATCCTCTCACGTTATTGAAAATTATGAATTATAATTTTGTAACGTTTGCAGCCTGCATTCCACGAGCGCCTTCTGTTAAGTCGTATGTTACAGCCTGGCCTTCTTCAAGGGATTTGAATCCTTCACCATTGATAGCGGAGAAATGTACAAATACGTCTGCGCCGTCTTCACCAGTGATAAATCCGTAACCTTTTTCTGCGTTGAACCATTTTACAGTTCCCTTGTTCATGTTGTTACCTCCATAAAAAATAAAAAAATTATATAGCTTCTGGCAATAAAAAAATCACCAGATTTTACAGATTATATACCAGTATATAATCTCTAAAAACCAGTGACTATACATTAAATAATCCAGATATGAATTGATTATATCTCCCGCATTTTGAAATGTCAAGCAAAAAAGACCGCATAGAAGCAAAAAAAGACTTTATAAAATAAGCGGTTTCGTGTATTATGTATATCAGAAAGTTACTGCTTTGTAATCAACATAGATGATAGAAAGTATCTAAAGTACCACAACGAAGGGAGAGAATTGCATGGGTATTCTGATTCGGGGAGGGCGTATCGTAGATGCAGCCACCGATACTGATAAAAAAGGCGATGTTTATCTGGAAGACGGAGTGATCACTGAAATTGGTGAGAAACTTTCAGTAAAGGATAAAAATGACAGAGTGATTGACGCGAAAGGATGTCTGGTAATGCCAGGCCTGATCGATCTTCATGTTCATTTCAGAGATCCTGGACAGACACAGAAAGAGGATATAAAGACAGGTTCCCGCGCTGCTGCGAGAGGTGGAGTGACAACTGTTGTTGCCATGCCAAACACAACGCCGGTTATTGATAATCCGGACCGTGTAAATTATGTACACAATAAAGCAGAACAGCTTTCCGGTATTCATGTGCTTCAGGCAGGGGCAATTACACAGGGAGAGAAAGGCGAACAGCTTTCCGATATTGAAGGAATGGTAAAAGCAGGAATTCCTGCGCTGTCTGAGGATGGAAAGTCAGTTATGAATACCAGACTCTGCAAAGAAGCGATGGAAGTAGCTAAGGAATTGAATGTTCCGATTTTTGCACACTGTGAGGACATTGACCTGCGTGGAGATGGTTGCATGAATGATGATGAGAATGCAAAGAGACTGGGATTGCCAGGTATCTGCAATGCAGTAGAGGATGTGATCGCAGCAAGAGACATTCTTCTGGCAAGAGAGACAGGTGCAAAGCTTCATCTCTGTCACTGCTCTACAGAAGGCGTTGCCAAAATGATGGAAATTGTAAAGGAAGAAGGTCTGGATAATATCACAGCAGAGGTTTGCCCACATCACTTTATTCTTACTTCAGATGATATCAAATGTGATGATCCAAATTACAAAATGAACCCTCCTCTTCGCACAAAAAAAGATGTAGATGCACTGATCAGGGGGCTGAAAGATGGTTCTTTTAAAGTAATCAGTACAGACCATGCACCACATGCTGTACCTGAGAAGACCGGCTCAATCCGAAATGCAGCTTTCGGTATCGTAGGAATTGAGACAAGCTTTGCATTATCCTATACAGCACTGGTAGAAACCGGTATTCTTACAATTTCACAGCTGATCGAGAAAATGAGCTGGAATCCGGCGCAGATTCTCGGAAGTGACAGGGGAACCATCCAGAAAGGCCATCCTGCAGATATTGTCATCGCAGACATCGGCCATGAATACAAAATAGATAAAAATGAATTTGCTTCCAAAGGACGCAACACTCCATTTGACGGATGGAAAGTAAAAGGAAAGATTCTTTACACTATCTGCGATGGAAAAGTTGTGTATCAGAACGTATAAAATGATATCAGGGTCAAAAGACCCTTTGATTCTGACGTCATAAAATCAAGAGATAAATATTCAGGAGGAAAGACTCATGATCAACAAACTTATTGAAAAAATCCAGAAAACAAACGCTCCTATCGTTGTAGGACTGGATCCAATGCTTAACTATATTCCACAGCACATTCAGCAGAAAGCATTTTCTGAACTGGGTGAGACATTAGAAGGCGCAGCAGAGGCAATCTGGCAGTATAATAAAGGAATCGTGGACGCAGTCAGTGATCTGATTCCGGCTGTAAAACCGCAGATCGCCATGTATGAGCAGTTTGGTATTCCTGGATTAATGGCATACAAAAGAACAGTTGATTACTGCAAGGAAAAAGGTCTGGTGATTATCGGCGACATCAAACGTGGTGATATTGGATCTACATCCGCTGCATATGCAGTAGGACACCTTGGAAAAGTTCAGGTGGGAAGCAACAAAATCGCAGGATTTGACGAAGATTTCGCAACTGTAAACCCATATCTTGGATCAGACGGTGTGAAACCATTTATCGACGTATGCAAAGAAGAGAACAAAGGTATCTTTGTACTTGTAAAAACATCCAATCCGTCCAGTGGGGAATTCCAGGACAGAATCATTGACGGTCGTCCGCTTTATGAGTGGGTTGGTGAGAAAGTTGCCCAGTGGGGCGAAGAACATATGGGAAATGGCTACAGCTACGTAGGTGCTGTAGTAGGTGCAACTTATCCTGAAATGGGAAAAACACTCCGTAAGATCATGCCGAAAACATTTATCCTGGTACCTGGCTATGGGGCACAGGGTGGCAAAGGTGCAGACCTTGTACACTTCTTCAATGAAGATGGACTTGGTGCGATTGTTAACTCTTCCCGTGGAATTATCGCAGCTTACAAACAGGAGAAATATGCTTCCTTTGGTGAATTAAACTATGCAGATGCATCCCGTCAGGCAGTAAAAGATATGATTGAAGACATCAGCAGTGCTTTAAATAACCGCTAGGAGGCGCAGAATGAGCGAGAAAACAAGAGAAATCTGTACCATTGTAAGCCAGGAGAGCATCGGTGCAGGTATTTACAGTATGTGGATTCAGACTGATAAGATTGCAGTGGATGCGAAACCAGGTCAGTTTGTATCACTTTATACAAATGATAAATCTAAAATTCTCCCGAGACCGATCAGCCTCTGTGAGATTGATAAAGAAAATAAAAGACTTCATCTTGTTTACAGAGTAACCGGACCGGGAACCGGCACAGACGAATTTTCAAAACTGAAAGCCGGAGATATGATTCCGGTTCTCGGACCGCTTGGAAATGGTTTTCCGGTAGAGAAAGCACAGGGAAAGAATGTATTCCTTATGGGCGGTGGAATTGGTGTTCCTCCGATTCTGGAACTGGCAAAGCAGATGAAATGTGAGAAGAAACAAATCGTTGCAGGATACCGCGACTGTCATACTTTCCTCAGGGAGGAGTTTGAGACAGCAGGAACACTCTATATTGCTACAGAGGATGGCAGTGTAGGAACAAAAGGCAATGTCATGGATGCTATCAGAGAAAATGGTCTAAATGCAGATATTATCTATGCGTGCGGTCCTACTCCAATGCTCCGTGCGATCAAACAGTACGCAGAAGAAAATGAAATTGAATGCTATATTTCTCTGGAAGAACGTATGGCATGCGGGATTGGTGCCTGCCTTGCCTGTGTGTGCAAGTCCAAAGAGAAGGATGCACACAGCAATGTGCATAACAAGAGAATCTGTAAGGATGGCCCGGTATTTCTTTCTACGGAGGTGGAAATCTGATGGATATGAGTGTAAATATTGCCGGCATAGAGTGGAAAAATCCGGTAACAGTGGCATCCGGAACTTTTGGTTCAGGAGCAGAATTTGCTGATTATGTAGATATTAATAAACTCGGAGCAGTAACAACCAAAGGTGTGGCCAATGTTCCATGGGCAGGAAATCCTACTCCGCGTGTAGCAGAAGTTTACGGTGGTATGATGAATGCTATCGGTCTGCAGAACCCTGGCATTGACCTTTTCTGTGAGAGAGACATTCCGTTTCTGAAGCAGTATGATACAAAGATCATTGTCAATGTATGTGGTCATGCACCGGAAGAATATCTGGCAGTGGTAGAACGTCTGGCAGACCAGCCAATCGATATGATGGAGATTAATATTTCTTGTCCGAACGTAAATGCAGGTTTCCTTGCATTTGGACAGGACGCACATCATGTAGAAGAACTCACAGCCCAGATTAAAAGGATTGCAAAACAGCCGGTGATTATGAAACTGACACCGAATGTTACAGATATCACAGAGATTGCAAAGGGAGCAGAAGCCGGTGGAGCAGATGCGGTATCCCTGATCAATACTCTGACAGGTATGAAAATCGATATCAACAGAAAAACATTTGCACTTGCAAACAAGACAGGCGGTGTTTCCGGACCAATCGTGAAGCCAATCGCAGTCCGCATGGTATATCAGGTAGCCCAGGCAGTAAACATTCCAATCATCGGTATGGGCGGAATTTCCTGCGCAGAGGATGCTATCGAGTTTATTCTTGCAGGAGCAAGCGCGGTATCTGTTGGTACAGCGAATTTCCATAATCCTGCAGTGACGATGGAGGTTATTGACGGAATCGAAGCATATATGAAGAAGAATGGATTTGATTCTGTTAAAGATATGGTTGGTATTGTAAAATAAAAATACTATTAAGTTCAAAAAACTTTATCGCGCAGATACGAATTGATTTTGGACTTAAAACCTTGGTATTATTAGATTAATTGCAATAAATACAGGAGGCAGAACATAAGATGGAACAGTATAAACAGGAATTTATTGAATTTATGGTAGACAGTGAAGTACTGAAATTTGGAGAATTTACTCTTAAAAGTGGAAGAAAGTCTCCATTTTTCATGAATGCAGGTGGATATGTAACAGGTTCTCAGTTAAAAAAACTTGGCGAATACTATGCACATGCGATTCACGACAAATATGGCGATGATTTTGACGTACTTTTCGGACCGGCATACAAGGGAATCCCGTTAAGTGTTGTAACAGCCATCGCATTCAGCGAATTATACGGAAAAGAAATTCGTTATTGCTCAGACCGCAAGGAAGAGAAAGACCATGGTGCAGACAAGGGAAGTTTCCTTGGAAGTAAATTAAAAGACGGTGATCGTGTAGTTATGATCGAGGATGTAACCACATCCGGTAAATCTATGGAAGAAACAGTACCAAAGGTAAAAGGTGCGGCAAATGTAGAAATCGTTGGTCTGATGGTTTCTCTTGACCGTATGGAAGTTGGAAAAGGCGGCGTGAAGTGCGCACTTGATGAAGTGCATGACCTCTATGGCTTTGAGACAAATGCGATTGTTACCATGCAGGAAGTAATTGAACATCTTTACAACAAAGAGTACAAAGGAAAAGTAATCATTGACGATACTCTTAAAGCTGCGATTGATGCATATTATGAGCAGTACGGTGCAAAATAAATGAATAAATGTGCTTTGGTCTGCGATACACAGGCCTGACATGAAGGTGAGGATGACTATGAACGAAAAAATATATAAAACCATGTCTTCCACAGGAGCATGCAGTCTGGCAGTCGGAATCATTGTACTGACAACAGGAATCGTAACAGGGATTATGATGATCGTAAGCGGTGCAAGACTGCTGAAAAAGAAATCAGATATATTGATATAAAAGACCGCATAAACCACATGGGGAAATTTTTCGAACTGTCTGTATCAGACCGGGAAATTGCTCTGTGTGGTTTTTCAGTCAGAAACAGGAGAAAACATTGAAGAAAGAAACAAAGCATATCATACGGACACTGGGAACGGTTCTGTTTATCCTGTATGTTCTGGCACTGATTTATTTCCTTTTCTTTTCAGAAGAATATGGAAGAGTAGCAATGGAAGAACGGGAATACAGGTATAATCTGATTCCGTTTGTTGAAATACGACGTTTTTGGGTGTATAGAAAACAGCTGGGATTTCTGGCGGTCTTTACAAATCTTTTTGGAAATGTGATAGGCTTTCTGCCCTTTGGATTTATACTGCCGGTTATTTTGGAGAGAATGAGAAGCGGATGGCTGATTATACTGGCAGGATTTGGACTTAGTGTTACAGTGGAAGTAATCCAGCTTATTACCAAAGTCGGATGTTTCGATGTAGATGACATGATACTTAATACAGCGGGGGCAGCGCTGGGATATCTGCTTTTTTTTATCTGCAATCACCTGAGGAGAAAGATTTATGGCAAAAAGATATAGATATGCATTTGCAAAGAAAAAGGAAGCGCAGAAGGGTAAGTTGTCGACCGGTCTGGCGGCAGCTTCCCTGCTTTTATTTGTGACTGCAGTTTTGCTGTCCTTTTTTTTGAAGGGAAAATTTGGATACATTGTAGGCGGTGTCAGTCTTTGTGCGATGTTGCTGTCTATATATGGATTCACAATGGGGCTTAAGAGTTTCTCGGAAGAAAACAGGACACATCGCACAAGCATGATTGGGTCTATTGCAAATGGAATAATAATGATTGGCTGGCTTGGGATTTTCCTGATGGGAATTTCAGGCTGAAAGACAAAAAGGAGGGGAATAATTTGGACGAATGGGTTATGGAACGATATGAACTGGCAAAAGAAAGAATTGCCCAGATACCGCAGGAAACGATCGTGGAAGAGCCATATCGTGATTTTTTTGTAAAAGAAGCTGCGTTTTTACAGCAGATCATCACTGTAATGGATAATGGAACGCAGGGAAAAAACTTTGTAGAACTGAAAGTGCAGAATCATGAATTATACCAGGATATCCTGCCACAGAATTATGAGAATTCTTATGGAAATCCGGCCTATGCACAGAAGATGCTGGGAGAATACGGAAAGGTATTTACATTCCTGTATACAGAACTTCATGGTGGGATTGCCTATGCTTTTGAAAAGAAAGCATGGGATCTTACGGTTATACTGGAACTGTTTCTGGAAATCTATTCCGCATTTGCGCAGGAGGAAATTCCTACTGAGAAACAGGTGAAGGAGATTCTTGTCTCTTATGTAAATGATTATTGCCAGGATATGGTAGAAGAGCGTATCAGAGAAGCGATTGATCCTGAAAATAACTTCATAGTGAAATTAATCATGGAATCTGATCTGAATGATTTAAGCTATCTGTATCAGTCAGGTGAGTATGTTTCAGAGAATGAGCTGAAAACAGCGGAGTTTATGAATTCCCTTTCCCAGAAAGAAATTGATGATATGGCACGTACCTATACAGAAGGATACCGTATCGGCTTTATTACAGGAAGAAAAGATATTACCAGGAAAAAGACCGTTAATATCCGCTATCATCTGGGGTTTGAGCGTATGGTAAAAGCTGCTATCTGTCAGTTTGAAGAGATGGGACTTAAAACAGTGATCTATCGTCATGCACTTCATGCAGTAAACAGACGTAACCAGTTCAGAAGTGGATTTACAGGTGGAATTGCGAACCCACAGTTTGATTACGACCACAGACAGGACTGTGCGTTATTTATGGATTCTGATTTCGTGAAACGCAAACTTCGCGCAATGCAGACATCCTATGATGAATATGCAGAACTGGCAGCGGTACATGGTGGACCGGCGGTAATCGAGACATTTGGTGAAATTCCATTTTCACCGGTAAGCAAACCGGAGAGCTGGACTTTTACAGAGGCACAGCAGAAACAGCAGCTGGAACTGGATAATGAATCCAGCCAGATCACAAACCGCTATATCAAAGGTGATGAGAGAAGTTTTACGATTATTGCATATCCGGTGCCTGAAATCGGAGAAAATTTCCCTGAGATTTTCCGTGAGATCGTGAAAATCAATACACTGGATTACAAAAAATATCAGAAAATCCAGCAGACAATCATTGACACTCTTGACACCTGTGAATGGGTAGAAATCAAGGGAAAGGGAGAGAATGAGACAGATCTGCTCATTCATCTTCATACCTTGACAGATCCGAAGACACAGACAAATTTCGAAAACTGTGTGGCGGATGTGAATATTCCGTTAGGTGAAGTGTTCACTTCTCCTGTGCTTGCAGGAACCGGCGGAATGCTTCATGTTTCCAAGGTATATCTGAATGGATTGCAGTTCAGGGATTTGAAACTGGTATTTGACTGCGGACAGGTTATTGACTACAGCTGCTCCAATTTTGAGACAGAGGAAGAGAACCGCAAATATATCGAGGATAACATCCTGTTCCATCATCCGAAGATTGCAATGGGAGAATTTGCAATCGGAACGAATACGACAGCTTATGTGGCCGCACACAAATATGACATCGCGGATAAACTTCCGATTCTTATCGCAGAGAAGATGGGACCGCATTTTGCGGTAGGAGATACCTGCTACAGCTGGGAAGAGGATACTCCGGTTTATAATCCTGATGGAAAAGAAATCATTGCAAGAGACAATGAGATTTCTGAGATGAGAAAAGATGATGTCAGCCTTGCTTATTATGGATGCCACACAGATATCACGATCCCGTATGATGAACTGGGAAGTATCCGCACTATTGATGATGAGGGTGAAATGACAGCAATCATTGAAGATGGAAGATTTGTACTGCCGGGAACAGAAGCACTCAATGAACCGTTTGGGGATGAATAATAGTCAATAAAAAAATTATTAGTTCATCAAAATATTTCTTTGCTCCAATATTATTGACAGAAAAAGGGAATCTTAGTAGAATCTACGGTTAGAGAGGGTTTTGAAAAAATCTTTTCTAACCGTACTTTTTTTATCAATAAGAATAAAATGTGAGTCTCCGACGGGTATAACCATATCTGTCAGAGGATACTTGAGAAGAAAAGGAGAATAATCATGGCAAAAGTAGGAATTGTGATGGGCAGCGACTCAGATATGCCGATCATGAGCAAAGCAGCAGACATTCTGGAGAAACTGGGAATTGATTATGAGATGAAGATCATTTCCGCACACAGGGAACCGGATGTCTTTTTTGAATACGCAAAAACAGCAGAAGAAAAAGGCTTTAAAGTAATTATCGCAGGTGCCGGAATGGCAGCACATCTGCCAGGAATGTGCGCGGCAATCTTCCCGATGCCGGTTATCGGAATTCCTATGCACACAACTTCCCTTGGAGGAAGAGATTCCCTTTATTCCATCGTACAGATGCCATCAGGAATCCCGGTTGCAACAGTAGCTATCAACGGCGGTGCAAACGCAGGACTTCTGGCAGCTAAGATCCTTGCAACCTCAGACGCAGAACTTCTTGCAAAGTTAAAAGCATACAGCCAGGAATTAAAAGAGCAGGTAGAAGCAAAAGACGCAAGACTGCAGGAAGTTGGATATAAAAATTACTAAAAAATAATTGCTATACACGAAGTGAACGGTAATAGAAAACAATCTGAAATTGAGAGTAAAAGACGGAGGATAATTATGGATTACAAGACCGCTGGAGTAGATATTGAAGCAGGATATAAATCAGTAGAGCTGATGAAAGAACATGTAAAGAGAACCATGCGCGAAGAAGTGCTCGGAGGCCTGGGCGGATTTTCCGGAGCATTTTCCCTTGCTAAGATCAAAGAAATGGAAGAGCCGGTACTCTTATCCGGTACAGACGGATGTGGAACAAAGGTAAAACTTGCGATGATCATGGACAAACATGATACTATCGGAATTGATGCAGTTGCCATGTGTGTCAATGATATCGCATGTGCAGGCGGAGAACCATTATTCTTCCTTGACTATATTGCATGTGGAAAGAACTATCCGGAGAAAATCGCGGCTATTGTAGGCGGTGTGGCTGAAGGATGTGTACAGTCTGATGCAGCTCTCATCGGTGGTGAGACAGCAGAACATCCGGGATTAATGCCGGAAGATGAATATGACCTGGCTGGTTTTGCAGTAGGTGTCTGCGATAAGAAAGATATGATCACAGGAGAAGATTTAAAAGCCGGAGATGTCCTGATCGGTATGGCTTCCACTGGCGTTCACAGCAACGGGTTCTCACTTGTCCGTAAAGTATTTGATATGACAAAAGAATCCCTTGATACTTACTATGATGAACTTGGAACAACACTTGGTGAAGCTCTTCTTGCCCCGACAAGAATCTATGTAAAAGCATTAAAGAGCATCAAAAATGCAGGTGTCCGCGTACATGCATGCAGCCATATCACAGGTGGCGGTTTCTATGAAAACATTCCGCGTATGCTCAAAGATGGTACACGTGCAGTAGTAGAGAAGAACAGCTATCCGGTACTTCCAATCTTCAAACTTCTTGCAGAGAAAGGTAACATTGAAGAACAGATGATGTACAACACCTACAACATGGGACTTGGAATGGTTCTTGCCGTAGATGCAGCAGATGTTGATAAAACAATGGAAGCAATTAAAGCAGCAGGCGATACTCCATATGTAGTCGGACGTATCGAAGCAGGTGAAAAAGGAGTGACTTTATGTTAAAAGTCGGTGTACTGGTTTCAGGAGGCGGCACAAATCTGCAGGCCATCCTGGATGCCATTGACAGTGGAAAGATCACAAATGCAGAAATATCTCTGGTCATCAGCAACAATCCAAATGCCTATGCTCTGGAGAGAGCGAAGAACCATAACATAGAAGCCGTATGTATTTCTCCGAAACAGTATGAAAGCAGAGAAGAATTTCACAAAGCACTTCTGGAAAAGCTGAAAGAGAGTGGCGTGGAGCTTATCGTTCTGGCAGGATTCCTCGTAGCAATTCCGCCGATGATCGTGGAAGCATATCCAAATAAGATCATTAATATCCATCCGTCACTGATTCCGTCTTTCTGTGGAGTTGGTTATTACGGACTTCATGTGCATGAGAAAGCGTTAGCAAGAGGGGTTCGTGTTACAGGCGCTACGGTACATTTCGTTGATACTGGCACAGATACCGGTCCGATTATTCTTCAGAAAGCAGTGAAGATTAAATCTGATGACACTCCGGAAGTTCTCCAGAGACGTGTTATGGAGAAAGCAGAGTGGAAAATCCTTCCTAAGGCAATCAATCTCATTGCCAATGGCAAGGTGAAGGTTGTGGATGGAAGAGTGGAAATAGAAGAATACGATACGGAAGAGTAGATACAAAAAGGAGCGGCAAGATAAAATGAAAGTCTTAATTGTAGGCAGCGGCGGCAGAGAACATGCGATTGCATGGAGTGTTTCAAAAAGCCCGAAAGTAGATAAAATTTATTGTGCACCTGGAAATGCAGGAATCGCAGAGCTTGCAGAATGTGTAGATATCGGTGCAATGGAATTTGAGAAACTTGCTGATTTTGCACAGGAAAAAGAAATCGATCTTACGATCATTGGCATGGATGATCCGCTGGTCGGTGGTGTCGTAGATGTATTTGAGTCCCGCGGTCTGAAAGTATTCGGACCAAGAAAGAACGCTGCAATCCTTGAGGGATCTAAAGCTTTCTCAAAAGATTTAATGAAGAAATACAATATCCCGACAGCAGCATATGAGAATTTCGATGATCCTGAGAAAGCACTGGAATATCTCCGTACAGAAGCGAAATTTCCGATCGTTCTGAAAGCAGATGGTCTTGCACTTGGCAAAGGTGTACTGATCTGTAATGATCTGAAAGAAGCAGAAGACGGTGTAAAAGAGATCATGGAGGATAAGAAATTCGGAAATGCCGGAAATACAATGGTCATTGAGGAATTTATGACAGGACGTGAAGTTTCTGTTTTATCTTTCGTAGATGGAAAAACAATCCGCACCATGACTTCTGCACAGGATCACAAACGTGCCCAGGACGGAGATCAGGGACTTAACACCGGCGGAATGGGAACATTTTCACCAAGTCCGTTCTATACAGAAGAAGTGGATGAATTCTGCAAAAAATATGTATATCAGCCGACTGTAGATGCAATGGCAGCAGAAGGACGTCCGTTCAAAGGAATCATTTTCTTTGGCCTTATGCTTACCGCAGATGGCCCGAAAGTACTGGAATATAATGCACGCTTCGGAGATCCGGAAGCACAGGTAGTCCTGCCACGTATGAAGAATGATATCATTGAAGTAATGGAAGCGTGCGTAAATGGAACACTGGACCAGGTAGACCTTCAGTTCGAGGATAATGCAGCAGTGTGCGTAGTACTTGCAAGTGATGGATATCCTGTAAAATATGAAAAAGGTATCCCAATGTACGGCTTTGAAAATTTCAAAGACAAAGACGGATATTACTGCTTCCACGCAGGAACCAAACTGAAAGACGGCCAGATCGTTACTAACGGCGGTCGTGTTCTGGGAATCACTGCGACAGGCAAAGATTTAAAAGAAGCAAGAAAGAATGCATATGAAGCTACAGAGTGGATTACATTCGCAAATAAATATATGCGCCATGATATTGGAAAAGCAATTGATGAAGCATAAAAGTATTGATGATTAGTAACTATTCAGCGGTCTACTATCCCGCGAGGTACTGAACAGTTACGATGATTAAAAATAAACAGGAGACAAGACTGGGAGAAAAGTCCTATTCTTGTCTCCTATTTTATAGTCAGCAGATACTTCTTCTGTCCAGAAGTGTTTTCAATATGGTATTTCCTCAAAGAACGATAGAATCCACATAAATATTTTTGCATAAATAATACGAGCGATTTCCTTTACTTTTCATGCAATCTGTTATAAAATAGAAAAGTGCTGTAAAGCAAAGTTACAGATTGAGATGAATTGTAACGTAGCAGAAACAGCGAGGAGAAAGTTACTGTTCAGCATATGCGCAGTAATGGGAGAAATATTATGAACAGGAAAAGTCAGAAAGAGATTCAGGTGACGACACATATGGTGCGCCAGTTTCTGCAGGAGAATGAAGATACCGGTTATCGGGATTTTCACAGCAATCTTCTGCCGGGTGTGGATAATGTTATGGGAATCAGACTTCCGGTGTTGCGAAAATTTGCAAAGCAGCTTTCTGGTATGGACTGGCAGGAATGGTTTGAACAGGCAGATGATCAGTGGTATGAAGAAACGATGCTTCGTGGACTGGTGAGCGCTTACGCAAAGATGGAATGCAAAGAACGCTTAACATATGTGGCAAAATTTGTGCCGGACATTAATAACTGGGCAGTGTGCGACTGTTTTTGCAGTACATTAAAAGATGCAGATAAATACCAGACGGAATACTGGGATTTTATTGAACCGTATTTTACTTCGGATAAAGAATACGAAGCAAGATTTGCGGCAGTCATGCTTCTGGGACATTTTGTGAAGCGTGAATATTTGAAAGAGAGTATCAAACGTCTGGAGAGTATCACTCAGCAGGGCTATTATGCAAAGATGGCAGTGGCGTGGGCAGTATCTGTATATTTTGCGGTATTTCCGGATGAGATGCTGGCATACTTGCAGGACGGCCACAAACTGGATGAATTTACATATAAGAAATCACTACAGAAGATCACAGAGTCTTATCGTGTTGATAAGGAAATGAAAAAGATCATAAAAGAAATGAGACAGAGAGGATAAAATAATGGGAATCAGCAAAGAAGAAGCAATCAAGGAATTACAGAACAGAGAGACAGTATTTGTTGCATACTCACAGGCTACCAAACTGCCATATGTGAAATGTGACGAAGAGACTTATAATGACCAGGCATGGATTTTTTCCACAGAAGAGGGAATCAAGGAATTCGGCAAAAAGATGATTGAAGATAAGATTCTTCTTATGGGAATGAGATTTTCCAAGAAAGATTATCCAAGATTATATGGTACTTTTTATGCCATTGGTGTTAACACTGTTGTATGGGTAGACGGTGAAGATAAGATTGAGATTGATCTTCCTGATATTGCAAAACAGGCTGATATGAGCAAAATTGAGCCGGCCAAGAGACCACTTCTCAATCCGACACTTGAACTTTCCGGTATTTATTTTGTACAGGAACTTCGCCGTCCGGTAGAGAAAGATCAGCATGGAAATATCCGTGAACTTGAGGAAGAGCTGATCGTGAACCTTAAAAAATCAGAATATCTGGTTGCCATGAATGTAGATCCGGAAGATCCGAAGAAGATCAACATTCCATATCTGAAGAATAAAAAAGGTGACATTCTTCAGCCGGTATTTACTGATGTCATGGAACTTGAGAAATTTACCAAAGGTCAGAAACTCCGTATTGCAAAAGTACCATTTGCAAAACTTCCGGAACTGATGATTGACAAGGCAATGGCTTATGCAGTTAATCCATTAGGATTCAACCTTATTCTGAATAAAGAACAGTTGAACAAGATTATTGGGTTAAAGTAATCTGAGCTGGACATTTGATCGCGTTACAGAGTGAAGACTAACTCTGGTATGTTTGAGAAGACTGGAAAATAGTAACATGAAATAAAAAAGGTGTAGATTATGTAAAAAAATGCATAATATACACCTTTTTATGTTACAAAATTTATCCTTTCCAAAACCTTACAGATATGATTGCAAAAAATGTTGGTTTGTGCTAGGATATGTGTAACACAAAAAAGGAGAAAAATCCATATGATGATTGAAATAGATTTCAGCAGTGATGAAGCCATTTACATCCAGCTGACCAATCAGATTATCATGGGAATTGCCACGTCAAGGCTGCAGGAGGGTGATACTTTACCATCCGTAAGGCAGCTTGCAGATACAGTAGGAATTAATATGCACACAGTAAATAAAGCATATTCACTGTTAAGGCAGGAGGGATTTGTAACTATCGACCGCAGACGTGGTGCAGTGATTTCCATTGATGTAAATAAACGTAAAGCGTTAGAAGAGCTAAAACAGAATCTCATGGTGGCTCTTGCGAAAGGATGCTGTAAGAGTGTGACCAGAGAGGAAGTACATCAGCTTATCGACGAAATTTTTGATGACTATAATAAAGACAGATAGGAGACGACATGGAGAGACAATTTACCAGACAGGCAGAGAATGCCCTTAAACTGGCAAAGACGACAGCGAAGTCTTGTGGACACGGGTATATCGGAACAGAACATCTTCTGGCAGGTCTTTTAAAGGAACCGGAGGGTACTGCGGGAAAAGTACTGCAGGAATTTAATGTAGAAGAAGAAAAGCTTATGGAGCTGATCAGCCAGCTGATTGCTCCGGCACAGGGAGATACTGTTGTAGAAGAAAAGGATCCGCAGTATAGCCCGAGATCAAAGAGAATCATTGAGCAGGCGCAGGAAGATGCAGAGAGCATGGAATGCGTCTGCGGAACAGAACATCTGTTGCTTGCACTTCTGAAAGAGACAGACTGCGTAGCTACCAGACTGTTGTTTACAATGGGAGTAAATATCCAGAAACTTTTTGCAGCGATTCTGACAGCGATGGGATTTGATAATGATACGATTGCAGAGGAATTTCAGTATGCAAAGAATGCAAGAAATAAAAAGATGACAAGCACCCCTACTCTGGATCAATACAGCCGCGATCTGACACAGCTTGCCGCAGAAGGAAAGCTTGACCCAGTAGTAGGACGTGATAAAGAGATTACCAGACTTATCCAGATTCTGAGCAGAAGAACTAAGAACAATCCATGTCTGGTTGGTGAGCCGGGAGTTGGTAAAACAGCTATCGTTGAAGGGCTTGCTCAGCGTATTGTCATGGGAATGGTTCCTGATACAGTGAAAGATAAACGTCTTGTTGTTCTGGATCTTTCCGGTATGGTTGCGGGAAGCAAGTACAGAGGTGAATTTGAGGAACGTATCAAGAATGTGATTCAGGAAGTGAAGGAACATCAGGGAATTCTTCTGTTTATTGATGAAATCCATACCATTATCGGGGCTGGAGGAGCTGAGGGTGCGCTGGATGCATCAAATATTCTGAAACCATCTCTGTCCAGAGGTGAGATACAGCTTATCGGAGCAACGACTCTTGAGGAATACCGTAAACATATTGAGAAAGATGCGGCACTGGAACGAAGATTTCAGCCGGTAACAGTGGAAGAACCATCAGCAGAAGAGACAATAGAGATTCTTAAGGGACTTCGCCCATATTATGAGAAACACCATGGAGTGAAGATCGAAGATGAGGCCCTTGAGGTAGCAGTGAAAATGTCTCAGAGATATATCAATGACCGTTTTCTTCCGGATAAGGCTATCGATATCATTGATGAGTCAGCATCCAAGGTCCAGCTTGCAGGTTATCAGTCAGCACCGGAACTGGAAGCATATGAAATGGAACTTAACGAGCTTCGCGAGGAAAAAGAGCAGGCAGTTAAGACGGCAGATATTGAACGTGCCAGAAAAGCGCAGACCCGCCAGAACGAAGTAGAAGCCGAGATGGAGAAAATCCGTATTAAGACAGAGCGCAGAAATAAGAGAAAGAAACTGGTCGTAAATGAAGCTGCTGTCGCAGAAACTATTTCTGACTGGACGAAAATACCGCTTCAGCGTCTGACAGAAGGAGAAACCAAACGTCTTGCACGTCTTGAAAAAGAGCTTCATAAACGAGTGATTGGACAAGATGAAGCAGTAAAAGCTGTTGCACAGGCGGTGAAGCGAGGAAGAGTAGGACTTAAAGATCCGAACCGTCCGATTGGTTCATTCCTTTTCCTTGGACCGACAGGTGTTGGTAAGACAGAGCTTTCCAAAGCTCTTGCAGAGGCAGTATTTGGCAGTGAGCAGGCAATGATCAGGGTTGACATGTCTGAATATATGGAGAAACACAGCGTCTCCAAACTGATTGGATCTCCTCCGGGATATGTAGGCTATGAAGAGGGTGGACAGCTCAGCGAGAAAGTCCGCAGAAATCCATATAGTGTACTGCTTTTTGATGAAATTGAGAAAGCTCATCCGGATGTATTTAACATTCTTCTTCAGGTATTGGATGATGGCCATATCACAGATGCACAGGGTAGAAAGGTAGACTTTAAACAGACGATTATTATCATGACATCTAATGCAGGTGCGCAGGCAATCATGGAGCCGAAACGTCTGGGATTCATGTCAAATAATGATGAGAAGAAGGACTATGAACGGATGAAAGGCGGTGTAATGGAAGAAGTACGCCGTATCTTCAAACCAGAATTCCTCAACCGAATTGATGATATCATGGTATTCCATGTATTAAATAAAGAAGATATCCGTAAGATCGTAACTCTGCTTCTTAAGACATTGGAGAAACGATGCGCAGAGCAGATGGATATTCAGCTTACTGTAACAAATGCAGTGAAAGATTTTATTGCAGATAAAGGTTCTGACAACAAATACGGTGCCCGTCCGCTTCGCCGCGCAATCCAGAGCAGAATCGAGGATGCACTTGCGAATGAGATTCTGGAAGGCAAAGTTAAACACGGAGACCACGTACAGGTGAAACTTCATAAGAATGAGATTATGTTTGAAGTGAAGTAGTACGATACTTACGAATTGCTCCGCTGCGAGGCAGCTTTCGCAATTCTGCAAACATTCGGAATCCGCAGATTTACTACGTAAATCGCTACTTCCTCATGCTTGGCGGGTTGCAAGATCAAACGCCTTTTGATTTTGCAACCCTGGTATCTGGAATTGTGAAATTAGTATAAAAAAACCAGTGAGCCACTGGTCAAAAAGGTGAATTTATTATATAATAACCACATAAAATGTCGGGAAAGGTACAGTGATGATGAAAACTGTATCAATGCCGGTGAATAAAACGGCGGGGACGGCAAACAAAAGAGTCTTAGGAGGACATAGGGAAATGGCAGTAGTAAAAGAATTAATCCGCACAGAAGAGAATGGAGCAATCAGCTTTGGTGATTATGAGCTTGCACAGAAATCTAAATTATCAGATTACCAGCATCAGGGCGATATGTATAAAGTAAAAACTTTTAAGGAGATTACCAAGCTCGAGAGAAACGGAATGTTCGTTTACGAATCAGTTCCGGGAACAGCAGTGTTTAACCTTACACAGAGTGAAGCGCAGATGGACTTCCATGTAGAAGGACCGGAAGATGCACAGATCACAGTAGAGATGGAACCGGACACAGAGTATGAAGTATTTATCGAGCAGGCAAGCACTGGCAAGATGAAGACAAACCTTGGCGGTAAACTTTCCTTTAGTGTAGAACTTGGAAATGCTGCAAGAGTAGAAGTAAAAATTGTAAAATGCTAAAAAATAAAAAGACAGTATATTTTTGCCAGGAGTGCGGATATGAATCTGCGAAATGGATGGGGCAGTGCCCGGGATGCAAGTCATGGAACACCTTTGTGGAAGAGACAGTTTCCACAAAGAAGCCATCCTCTTCTGGAGCAATGAAATCATCAGAAAAAAGGCAGGAACCGGTGATCCTTAAAGACATCAGCCTGTCAGAAGATGAACGACAGACAACTCAGATTGGTGAACTTGACAGGGTGCTGGGCGGCGGTATCGTCCCCGGCTCCCTTGTTTTAGTGGGAGGAGATCCGGGCATCGGAAAATCTACGCTGCTTTTACAAGTGTGCAGGAATCTGGCAGAGAAGCAGGTTTCGGTCCTTTATATTTCAGGCGAGGAATCTCTGAGACAGATTAAGCTGAGAGCTAATCGTATCGGGCAGTTTACGGATAAGATGCAGCTTTTATGTGAGACGAACCTGGAAGTGATACGTGAGGTGATCGAGCGCAGGAAACCGGATGTGGTTGTGATCGACTCCATTCAGACCATGTTTCATGAAGATGTAAGTTCGGCACCGGGAAGTGTCTCTCAGGTAAGAGAATCTACCAATATCCTTATGCAGATTGCAAAGGGGATGGGT
This sequence comes from Blautia sp. CGZ-1-C1, assembly GCF_056504575.1. Lineage (NCBI taxonomy): Bacteria > Bacillati > Bacillota > Clostridia > Lachnospirales > Lachnospiraceae > Blautia > Blautia sp. CGZ-1-C1. The sequence continues at coordinate 1,524 of NZ_JBWLUT010000104.1, read as the reverse complement.
GTGTCCATTTTTATTGTAGGTCATGTGACGAAAGAAGGAAATGTGGCAGGTCCGAGGGTTCTGGAACATATGGTAGATACGGTGCTTTATTTCGAAGGTGACCGGCATGCTTCTTATCGTATCCTGCGTGCAGTGAAGAATCGTTTTGGCTCTACGAATGAGATTGGTGTTTTTGAAATGTGCAATACAGGTCTTGAGGAGGTGAAGAATCCGTCGGAATATATGCTGAATGGCAGACCGGAGGATGCGTCGGGTTCTGTTGTGGCGTGTTCTATGGAAGGAACCCGTCCGATTCTGGTTGAAATCCAGGCACTTGTGTGCCAGAGTAATTTCGGTATTCCGAGGCGGACAGCGGTGGGAACTGATTTTAACAGAGTGAATCTCCTTATGGCTGTGCTTGAGAAGAAAGTCGGACTTCGTCTGGCTGCATCGGATGCTTATGTCAATATTGCAGGGGGAATGAAGATGACAGAGCCGGCAATTGACCTTGGAATCTGTCTGGCGATTGTTTCCAGTGCGAAGGATATTGTGATTCCTGATAATGTGATGGTGTTTGGTGAGGTTGGCCTGAGTGGTGAAATCCGCGCGGTGAGTATGGCAGGCCAGCGTGTGCAGGAGGCGAAAAAACTGGGCTTTGGAACAGTTGTGCTTCCGGAAGTGTGTAAGTCTTCTGTTGGAAAAGTGGAAGGGATCAATTTGGTTTATGTGTCGCAGATTCGTGATGCGATTGGTTATATTATGAAAAAATAGATTGGCAGACTACTTGCTTATATATGGTTTTGATAAGTCGATCAGACTGTCGTCAAAGATATTTTTTGTCTGAGAAAGTCTGCTGACAGAGAGAAAGAGGAAAGGATCAAAAGTTATGGCGAGTGGAATTGATACAGTGATATTTGATATGGATGGAGTGATTTTTGATTCGGAGATTCTTGTGCTTCAAGCGTGGAAAGAAGTGGCAGAACGTCATGGAATCGCAGGAGTTGAGGCGGCATGTCATGAGTGTCTGGGAACAAACAGTGTTGTAAGTAAAGGGGTTTTTCTGAAACATTATGGTGAAGATTTCCCATATGAGGAATATAAAGCGGAGATGGCAGAAGTGTTTTTCAGTCATGCTTCAGGAGGTAAACTGGCAAAGAAGCCGGGAGTTGAGGAACTTTTGAAATATCTGAAGGCGAAGGGGTTTAAGATCGGGCTTGCCAGCTCTACCAGGGAGGCACTGGTGCGTTCGGAGATTTCAGATGGCGGGCTGCTGGGATATTTTGATCAGATTATCGGGGGAGATATGGTGGAGCGGAGTAAGCCGGAACCGGATATTTTTCTGGAGGCATGCAGAAGACTGGAATCAAAACCGGAAAATTGTTATGTGATAGAAGATTCTTATAATGGGATCAGGGCAGCACATGCAGCAGGGATGCATCCTATTATGGTGCCGGATCTGAAGGAACCGACGGAGGAGATGAGGGTGTTGGCAGAGAAAATATTGAGGTCGTTGTATGAAGTTAAAGAGTATATTAAGTGAAAGTT
>NZ_JBWLUT010000103.1:0-22954 GCF_056504575.1 Blautia sp. CGZ-1-C1 | reverse complement strand
ATTATGAGAATAAAAAAACTGGGAACACTTATTGTTGCAGGAGTGATCATGTGCACGACACCGGCAATGCCTGTAATGGCATCAGATGCAGTTGAATCTGTACAGGAGATTATCTCAGATAATGAAATAGATTCTCTCGTTTCTGATCCGGATAAAGTTGTGGATATCATTATGTATGTAAAAGATGCTGTGGCAGATCAGGATATTTCGGATGACCAGATCAAAGAGGTAATCCAGACAGCAGAAAATACTGTTGGAGTAAGTCTTACTGATGAGGAAGAGAATAAAATCGTCACGATCGTTAAGCAGGTCAAGAATTAAGATATTAACGAGGAGCAGCTGAGAAGTACTGTGACAAAGGTGTATGATAAGCTTGAAGAAATGGGAATCGGCAAAGAGGAAGTAAAAGGAATTCTGCATAAATTATTTGATTTTGCAAAGAGTCTCTTTAATTAAAAGAATATGAATTAAAAGGATATGACTGCTGCCGGACTTTCAGAGAAAAATATCCGCCTGATACGGACATATGAACGTGATGGAGATATACAACATGTACAAGTGCAAGGAATTGCAAAAATAAAATATATGTGGCAATTTCCTAAAAAAAGTATAAAAAATAGAATTAATTGTGCAAATGAACGAAAGTTAACGGCGAGTTCATATTTTGTTCATAAATAATTGCTATTATATAGACAGTTCGAAAGAACCTACGAAAGACGTTGTAATGTGTTATCATTACACATAAATTTTTTTCATAATAATAGCCCCGGTAAACCACTGCCGGGGCACTCCTCGTTTTATAGAGGATTTTTTTTCCCATATTTCTGGATTTCGTTATTGAGTTCTTCCATGCGGGCATCCAGCTCAGCTACATATCTGGCACATTCTCTTAATTCCTTTGTGATGTAGTCTGGTCCGTCTCCCTCAAATTTGTAATGCATTTTGTGCTCCAGAGTTGCCCAGAAATCCTGTGCTACTGTACGAATCTGTATCTCTACTTTGGTATCAATGATACTGTCGGAAAGAAAGACAGGTGTGGTAACCAGCATATGGTAACTTCGGTAACCACTCTTCTTTGGGTTTTTCATATAGTCGCGTCTTGCGAGAATTGTCAGATCATTCTGTTTGGAAATCATATCTGCAATCAGATAAATGTCAGAAGTGAAGGAACAGCTGATTCGGATTCCTGCAATATCGTTAACATATCGAACCATATTTTCAATACTGGATTCATATCCATGTCGTTTCAATTTCTTTACAATGCTCTCCGGAGTTTTGATCCTGGATTTTACATGTTCGATAGGATTATATTTATGGCGGTGTTGAAACTCACCATTTAAAATATTAATCTTTGTTTCAATCTGCTTAAGAGCAGACTGATAAACGAAAATAACAGTTTCCCAGTCATTTAGCTCTTTAAAGTCCCTCAATGGGACAGAATCATAATTCATATACGAAAGTCCTTTCTATGCTCAATTATATTTTTCTATGCGATACCTTTGAAGTCATTGCTGTATTTATTTTCTGCTTTTTTTGTATTTCAGAGGTAAGTGAATTTAAAAAAATAGATTAAAAAAATAGATTAAAAAATTAACTGCCTGACAAATTGTAAAATACTGCCAGTTAATAATAACACTATTATACCATATAAATTTTTAGTTGTGTAAATATCTGCCCGGAAATTCGGATTTCCATTCTTAAAGTGATTGTGCTATAATGTTTGCAAAAAGCTGGTTTTTAACTTGCCAGAAACTAGTGTGCCAGAGCTTTTTTCAAATACGCTCTAAGGAAACAGCAACGCATTATATAACAAATCCAGGTAAAGGAGAACAAATAATGGCTGAATCAATGAAAGATTACGAAACAGAACTGGAAGCTTCTTTTAAGAAAATTGAAGAAGGAGATATTCTTACAGGAACTGTGATCAGTGTAGATGAAAAAGAGGTTGTAATTGACCTTAAATATTATGCAGAGGGAATCATTCCGGCAGAAGATTACAGCAGAGAACCGGGATTTTCATTAAAAGAAGAAGTTCACGTGGGAGATGAAGTTTCTGCAACGGTTGTAAGAAAAGATGATGGAAACGGAAATATTCTTCTTTCCAGAGTGGAGGCAGCAGATGTAGAGGCATGGGATAAACTGAAAGAGTTAAAGGATTCCAAAGAAGTTATCGATGTAGTAGTAAAGGGAATCGTAAACGGCGGTGTGATCGCATATGTAGAAGGCGTGCGTGGATTTATTCCCGCATCAAAGCTTGCGTTAAACTATGTAGAGGATACAAATGAATATCTGAATAAACCAATTCAGGTTCAGGTTTTTGATATTGATAAAGAAAAAGGCAGATTAATTCTTTCTGCAAAGGAAATATTAAGAGAGAAAGCAGAAGAAGAGAAAAAAACAAAAATCTCCAATGTACAGGTAGGTCTTGTAACGGAAGGTGTGGTTGAGAGTCTGCAGCCTTATGGCGCTTTCGTAGACCTTGGAAATGGTTTATCAGGACTTGTACACATTTCTCAGATCTGTGAGAAAAGAATCAAGAAACCATCTGAAGTTCTGACAGTCGGAGACAAAGTAAAAGTCAAAGTAACTGCTGTTAAAGATGGAAAATTAAGCCTGAGTATCAAAGAAGCTACGGATATGATGGCTAAGGAGATCGAAGAAGAGGTGATCGAACTTCCGGATTCCAAGGAAGAAGCATCCACTTCTCTTGCGTCTCTTTTTGCAAACATTAAGTTAAACTAAATTGCAACGGGTCAGTATCTTCACAGTTAGTGGACGGCTGAATCATTACACTAAAATTTATAATTGAGGTTAAAATCTGTATGAGAAATCAGGAAAAAATATTTGTAATAGGTCATAAGAATCCCGATACGGATTCTATCTGTTCAGCAATCGCCTATGCGGACATCAAAAACAGGACTTCTCAGAAAGTAAAATATATTCCGAAACGTGCAGGACAGATTAATGAAGAAACAGAATATGTATTAAACCGTTTTGGAATGCAGCCACCTGGATATCTGTCTAATATCGGAACTCAGGTAAAGGATATGGATATCCGTATGAGTCCGGATGCAGACAAGAGTATGTCCCTGAAGAATGCGTGGGATCTGATGATGGAGAAGAGTATCGTATCTCTCCCGATCAGAGATAAAGACGGGCAGCTGGAAGGTCTGATCACTATCGGTGATATCGCCAAGACTTATATGGATACAACGGACAGCTATCTGTTATCCAGAGCAAGAACACAGTACAGAAGAATTGCCGAGACAATTGCAGGTACTGTGATAGAGGGAAATGAGCATGGATATTTTACAAAGGGAAAAGTTCTGGTAGGAACAGCAAATCCGGAAATGCTCAAAGCCTATATTGAAGAAGATGACTTGCTCATCATGGGAGACAGAGAAGAGGATCATCTTCAGGCAATTGCACAGAACGTAAGCTGTATTATCGTTGGAATGGGAATTGAAGTCAGTGAGAAAGTAATTAAACTTGCTCATGAAAAAGAAATCGCGATCATTATGTCTCCGTACGATACATTTACAATTGCGAGACTGATCAACCAGAGTATTCCGGTAAGATATATCATGAAAACAGATAATCTGGTTACATTTAACACAGAAGATTTCACCGATGATATTCAGAATGAGATGATCAAACATCGTCATCGTGCATTCCCTGTAATCAATAAAAAGGGAAAATGTATCGGAACGATTTCCCGAAGAAACTTCCTGGATATGCACAAGAAGAAAGTTGCACTTGTGGATCATAATGAGAAAGACCAGGCGGTAGATAATATTGATAAGGCAGAGATTGTAGAGATCATTGACCATCATAAACTTGGTTCTTTAGAGACAATGGTACCAATCTCTTTCAGAAATCAGCCGGTTGGATGTACGGCAACGATTCTGTATGAAATGTATGGCGAACAGAAGCTTGAAATTTCACCGACTATCGCCGGACTTCTCTGCGCTGCGATTATTTCAGATACTTTGATGTTCCGTTCACCGACCTGCACTTTATCAGATAAAATGGCAGCAGGTGCGTTGGCATTAATCGCAGGAATCGATATTGAAAAATTTGCCAGAGAAATGTTTAAGGCAGGAAGTAACCTCAAAGATAAATCTCCGGAAGAGATTTTCTATCAGGATTACAAGAAGTTTATCGCAGAAGACGAGATCAACTTTGGTGTTGGACAGATCAGTTCTATGGACAGCGACGAGCTGGTAGAAATAAAAGAACGACTGGTTCCGTTTATGGTCAGCGAGTGTGGTCGCCATGGAGTTACCCGCGTATTCTTTATGCTTACTAATATTATTGAGGAGTCTACTGAACTTCTTTATTATGGTGAGGGCAGTGAAGAAATGGCGCGTATTGCATTCCATATGGAACCGAAGGATGGTGTCTTTGACCTGAAAGGTGTAGTTTCACGTAAGAAACAGCTGATTCCGGCACTTATGGAAGCTGCACAGGCGGGACAGAATGACTACAGCTGATAAGTGGTGAATTATCGTGTGTTAACAATAAAACAGTTAAGGAATATAGAATGGCAAAAGAGACTTGGAAAGCAGGAAATATGCTTTATCCTCTTCCGGCAGTTATGGTAAGTGTTTCTGACGGAGAGGGTAATGATAATATTATTACAGTTGCATGGGCAGGGACTGTGTGTACCAATCCGCCCATGGTATCCATTGCCGTAAGACCATCCCGTTTTTCTTATGATATGATCAGAAAAACAGGGGAATTTGTAATAAACCTGACAACGGAGAAGCTGGCATATGCTACAGATTATTGTGGTGTACGTTCCGGCCGGGATGTTGATAAGTTTAAGGAAATGAGGCTTACAAAGGAAAAGGCAGAATTTATTAAAGCACCGATGATCGCCGAATCTCCGGTAAGTATTGAGTGCAGAGTGAAACAGGTTCTGGAGTTAGGCTCTCATCATATGTTTCTGGCAGATGTACTTGCAGTCCATGCAGATCCGGAATATATGGATGAGAAGAAGAAATTTCATCTCAATGATGCGAAGCCGCTGGTATATTCCCATGGTGAATATCTGGGAATCGGAAAGAAACTGGGAACCTTTGGTTACAGCGTAAAAAAGAAGAAAAAATCTTCCGGTAAAAAACGATAAAAGTATGGTAAAATGAAAGGACATAAACATGAATAATGTGACATTAATAGGAATGCCCGGCTCAGGGAAAAGTACAATAGGAGTTATTCTTGCAAAAGCTTTGAGATATGAGTTTCTGGACTCTGATCTTCTGATTCAGAAAGAGGAGAAAAGAAAACTTTCTGAAATCATAGCGCAGGACGGGCCGGAACGTTTTATGGAAATAGAGAATCGTGTTAATGTAGCTATTCATGTGACAGATACAGTGATTGCGCCTGGCGGAAGTGTTATTTACTGCGAGGAAGCAATGGAGCATCTGAAATCCATAGGTAAAGTTATTTATCTTAAATTATCTCTGGAAGCTTTATCCAAAAGACTTGGAGATCTTAAGGGACGTGGAGTTCTGCTTAAGGATGGACAAAGCCTGAAAGACTTATACGAAGAACGAGTACCTTTATACGAAAAATATGCAGATATTACCATTGATGAGGATGGGAAAGATTTGGATGAAAGTCTCAGAGCAATTCTGGAGATAATACATATCAAAGAGCAGGGAAAGTGATTATTACAGGTCCTGAAGCAGATAGTGGTAAATAATTTTTGTTTACAAATGTTAAATATATGTTATAATATACAACTGACTTTAAAATAAGATGATCGTTTAGTATAAACATATATTCATTTGAAATAAAATGTACGTTGTTATAAAACCCGCAAAAAAGCTGTTTTTGTATGGAGTAAGATGTACTTAATTCTGCTCGTGGAGTGAAAATAATTATAGAGGTGTGATATGGAACAGTATGTTATTAAAGGAGGCAACCCTTTAGTTGGTGAGGTTGAGATTGCCGGTGCCAAGAATGCGGCACTTGCTATTCTTGCAGCAGCCATAATGACTGATGAGACGATTCTTATAGAGAATCTGCCGGATGTAAGGGATATCAATGTATTGCTTGAAGCAATCGCTGGTATTGGAGCACAGGTAGACCGTATTGATAAATCTACTGTAAAGATTAACGGATCTACAATTGGAGATGTAAGTGTTGATTATGAATATATCAAGAAGATCAGAGCTTCCTACTATCTGCTGGGAGCACTTCTTGGTAAGTACAAACATGCAGAAGTACCGCTTCCGGGCGGATGCAATATCGGAAGCCGTCCGATCGATCAGCATCTGAAGGGATTCAGAGCACTTGGTGCTGAGGTTGATATCATGCATGGCGCGATCGTTGCAAAAGCAGATGAACTTCATGGAAGCCATATTTTCCTTGATGTTGTTTCTGTTGGTGCAACAATCAATATTATGATGGCAGCATCACTGGCTCCGGGACGTACTATCCTGGAAAACGCAGCCAGAGAGCCGCATGTAGTAGATGTTGCAAACTTCTTAAACAGCATGGGAGCTAATATTAAGGGTGCAGGAACTGATGTTATCCGTATTAAAGGCGTAGAGAAACTTCACCGTACAGAATATTCTATTATTCCGGATCAGATTGAAGCTGGTACATTTATGTTTGCGGCAGCAGCAACTGGCGGAGATATTACAGTTAAGAACGTAATCCCGAAACACTTAGAGGCAACCACTGCTAAGCTTGAGGAAATCGGATGCGAAGTTGAAGAATTTGATGATGCAGTTCGTGTACGTTCTACAGGCAGACTTCATCGTACTCATGTAAAAACTCTCCCATACCCGGGATATCCGACAGATATGCAGCCACAGATCGCTGTAACACTGGCGCTTGCAGAAGGTACCAGTATTGTAACGGAGAGCATTTTTGAGAACAGATTTAAATATGCGGATGAACTTTCACGTATGGGAGCTAACATCAAGGTTGAAGGTAATTCAGCAATTATTGATGGAGTGAAGAAGCTTACTGGTGCAAGAGTAAGTGCTCCTGATCTTCGTGCCGGTGCAGCTCTTGTAATTGCAGGTCTTGCAGCAGATGGAATCACTATTGTTGATGATATTGTTTATATCCAGAGAGGATATGAGAATTTCGAAGAGAAGCTCAGATCCCTTGGCGCTGAGATCGAGAGAGTATCCAGTGAGAAAGAAATCCAGAAATTCCGTTTAAGAGTGGGATGATAAAAAATACCAAAAAAATAGCTTGACAATTATCGATGTTAAGTATATTGTATGGTGTGCAGCAATATTAATGAAAGTTAATAATTAGTAATAGCCTTTTATTCAGAGTGGTGGAGATACAAAGGATCTGCGAAGCCACGGCAACCCCTTTAGTGGAGGAAGGTGCCAACCTGAGCGAGTGATCGAACAATAAGAGGATTGTTGAGATAATCAGACAGTCCGATTACTTCGGGCTGTTTCTTTTTGTTAACACATAGAAAAAAGGAGAATACAATGGAGAAAATTTTATTTACTTCTGAATCTGTAACTGAAGGCCATCCGGATAAAATGTGCGATGCCATTTCCGATGCCGTTCTTGATGCAATCATGGAACAGGATCCAATGGGACGTGTTGCATGCGAAACAGCTACAACAACAGGTCTTGTACTGGTAATGGGGGAAATCACAACAACTGCAAATATCGATATTCAGCAGATTGTAAGAGATACTGTTCGTGAGATTGGATATGACCGTGGTAAATATGGATTCGACGCAGATACATGTGCAGTTATCACAGCTCTGGATAAACAGTCTGCAGATATCGCTCTTGGTGTAGATAAAGCACTGGAAGCTAAGATGGGTGAAGATGAGATCAACGCTATCGGAGCCGGAGACCAGGGTATCCAGTTTGGTTACGCATCAAACGAAACAGAAGAATATATGCCATATGCAATCAACATGGCACATAAACTTGCACGTCAGCTGACAAAAGTTCGTAAAGACGGTACATTAACTTACTTAAGACCAGATGGAAAAACTCAGGTTACAGTTGAATATGATGAAGCTGGAAAACCTTTCCGTATCGATACTGTTGTATGCTCTACACAGCATGATCCGGATGTAACTCAGGAGCAGATTCATGAAGATATCAAGAAATATGTATTTGATGAGATTATCCCGGCAGATATGGTAGATGAGAATACACAGTACTTCATCAACCCGACAGGACGTTTCGTAATCGGCGGACCTCACGGTGACAGTGGACTTACAGGACGTAAGATCATTGTTGATACATATGGTGGAGCTGGTCGTCACGGCGGCGGAGCTTTCTCCGGAAAAGACTGCACAAAGGTTGACCGTTCTGCAGCATATGCTGCACGTTATGTTGCAAAGAATATCGTTGCAGCAGGTCTTGCAGATAAATGTGAGATTCAGCTTTCCTATGCAATCGGTGTTGCTCATCCGACATCTATCCACGTAGAAACATTTGGAACAGGCAAACTTTCTGATACAAAACTGGTTGAGATTATTCGTGAGAACTTTGACCTTCGTCCGGCTGGAATCATTAAGATGCTTGACCTGAGAAGACCGATTTACAAACAGACAGCTGCTTACGGACACTTTGGTCGTACAGATGTAGATCTTCCATGGGAACATCTTGACAAGGTTGATGATCTTAAGAAATATCTTGCATAATTGATAGCAGGGAAGATATTGCAGCAACTGTGAAAATACAGTTGTGAGAAAATTGAAATACAAAAAAGAGGAAACAGGAATTATCTGTAAATATCTGACAGATGATTCCTGTTCTTTTTATAGAAAATTTAGATATGGCAAAGAGACTTTATGATATAATATTTTTAAGCTGTCCGGATTGGATAAGGCTGCTGTTTTGTGCCTTGTAATGGAAATGGGAAACTTGTTTGATCCGGTTAAATAAAAAAGATAAAGGATGGTTCAAATGAAGTTAAAGACAAGGATCATAGTGGGGTTCGGCATGAGCATTCTGGTTCCGCTGCTTTTATTTTCAGCAACTTTATATGGATTAAGCCATACGAAATTTGCGCAGCAGGCAAAGAATTCTTCAGAGGTTGTGTATGATATTTCTGTTGGAGAATCAGCCAACAGCCAGACGCAGGTAAAATTGATAGCCAAAGATGTATTATTTACGGCGACGGTAATTCTGGTTTTTACATCTTTGTCGATAGGGTTGTGGATATACAGAAGCATTGCAACACCACTGGTAAAATTAAAGAAAGCGACTCAGAATATCAAAGAGGGAAATCTGGACTTCGTTCTGGAAGTAGAGGGAGATGACGAATTCTCAGAGCTTTGCAGAGATTTTGAAGAGATGAGAAAACGGCTGAAAGAGTCGGCAGAAGAGAAAGTTCTTTTGGATAAAGAGAACAAGGAACTGATCAGTAATATTTCCCACGATCTTAAAACACCTATCACCGCAGTGAAAGGATATGTAGAAGGCATTATGGATGGGGTGGCAGACACTCCGGAGAAAATGAATCGTTATGTAAAGACCATCTATAACAAGACGAATGAGATGGATCATCTGATTAACGAGCTGACCTTTTATTCCAAGATTGATACAAACAGAATTCCATATACATTCAGTAAACTGAATGTAGAGGATTATTTCAGCGACTGTGCGGAAGAAACAGGACTGGAACTGGAAACAAGAGGAATAGAACTGGTATATGCGAATTATGTGGAGAGTGGCGTACAGGTAATCGCAGATGGTGAACAGATCCGTCGTGTAATCCATAACATTATCAGTAATGCCATCAAATATATGGATAAACCGAAGGGAATCATTCAGATTCGTGTTAAAGACGTAGGTGATTTCATACAGGTTGAGATAGAGGATAATGGAAAAGGAATAGCTGCAAAAGATCTTACATCTATTTTTGACCGTTTTTACAGAACGGATGTGTCGAGAAATTCTTCCAAGGGTGGAAGCGGAATCGGACTTTCCATTGTAAAGAAAATTCTTGAGGATCATGGTGGAAAGGTCTGGGCTACAAGCAGACTTGGAATCGGCACGATTATGTATTTTGTACTTAGAAAGTATCAGGAGGTACCAATGAAATGAGCAGGATTTTAATCATAGAAGATGAAGAAGCAATCGCAGATCTGGAGAAAGACTATCTGGAACTGTCCGGATTTGAGGTTGAGATTTGTAACAGAGGAGATACAGGGCTGACTAAGGCGCTGAATGAGGAATTTGATCTGATCATTCTGGATCTGATGTTGCCGGAAGTGGATGGCTTTGATATCTGCAGACAGGTGCGCCAGGAGAAAAATACACCAATTATTATGGTGTCTGCAAAGAAAGATGATATAGATAAGATTAGAGGTCTGGGGCTTGGCGCAGATGACTATATGACAAAACCGTTTAGCCCGAGTGAGCTGGTAGCCAGAGTCAAGGCACATATGGACAGATATAATCGTCTGATCGGATCAAATGTGAGAAAGAATGATATTGTGGAGATTCGAGGCATTAAGATTGACAAGACTGCACGCCGTGTATGGGTGAACGGAGAGGAGACAACCTTTACATCCAAAGAGTATGATCTTCTTACATTCCTTGCAGAGAATCCTAACAGAGTATTTACTAAAGAAGAACTGTTCAGAGAAATCTGGGATATGGAATCAGTGGGAGACATTGCAACAGTTACTGTTCACATTAAAAAAATTCGTGAAAAAATCGAATTTAATACGGCCAAACCGCAGTATATTGAGACAATCTGGGGGGTTGGTTACAGATTTAAAGTATAAGAAAGGAAGAAAATGGAAAGATTATATAAAAAATTAGAAAGTTATGGGCAGTCGGATTATTATCCATTTCATATGCCGGGACATAAGCGAAATAAGGCATCCTCAGCAGGAGAGTTTCCTTTTGAGAGAGACATTACGGAGATTTCCGGGTTTGATAATCTTCATCATGCAGAAGGAATCCTGAAGGAAGCACAGGAATATGCAGCTAAGATTTATGGGACAAAGAAATGTTTTTTTAGTGTAAATGGAAGCACAGCTGCACTTCTGGCAGCAGTCAGTGCAAGCGTAAGTAAAGGTGGCAGGATACTTGTGGCAAGAAACTGTCATAAAGCAGTTTATCATGCATTGTACTTAAGAGAATTACAGCCTGTCTATATTTATCCACACGAAGATCACCGGCTGGGGATAAACGGAGGGATTTCTGCCGAGCGTGTGGAAAGATATCTGGAAGAAAATCCGGATGTACAGGCATTTCTGCTGACATCTCCTACATATGACGGAATTGTGTCTGATATAAAGGCGATTGCAGAAGTGGTGCATAGACATGAGATTCCACTGATTGTGGATGAAGCACATGGTGCACATTTTCATTTTTCAGATTATTTTCCGGTTTCGGCGGCAGATCTGGGAGCAGATATCGTCATTCAGAGTTTTCACAAAACGCTTCCATCTATGACACAGACGGCGGTGATTCATATATGCAGTGACATGGCAGATGTGGAGAAAATCAGAAGATTTATGGGCATTTATCAGACCAGCAGTCCTTCTTATATTCTGATGGCAAGCATGGATGCGTGTATGGATAAATTAAAAAAAGATGGGCAGCAGATGTTTCGGGAATTTACCTTTAATCTGGAACAAGCTAGGCAGAGACTGTCAAATTGTGAAAAGATAAGGCTGATCGAAGCCTCTATGATTAAGGGAACCGGAATCTATGATTTTGACAGATCGAAGCTTCTCTTTTCAACAGTGGGAACTTCAATTAATGGACATCAGCTTCACGAGATGCTTCGCGACAGATTTCATATTGAGATGGAAATGGAAGCGGAGAAATATGCGCTGGGGATTGCGGCAGTTGGAGATACCAAAGAGGGATTTGAAAGATTATGTGATGCGATTGAACAGATTGATACAGAGACAGAATTCGTAGCTTCAGCGGAGGAATCCCAGGAGACTGTTTCTTATGCGAGAATGAAGCAGCTTATGAGTATTTCCCAGGCAATGGATGCACAGCAGAGAAGATATCCTCTGGAAGAGAGTATTGGAAAGGTCAGTGCAGAGTTTGCTTACCTGTATCCGCCGGGAATCCCGATTATTGTGCCGGGAGAGCAGATAACTGGACAATTCGTACGAAATGTGAGAAGATACATGGAACAGGGACTGGAAGTGCAGGGGCTTAGTGATACATCTGCTGAGACGATCTGCGTGGCGGCCCGAAATGAATCGGGACAGGAAGATGACAGTCCGGCAAAGGAATAAAATAGCAGACATGGGAAAGATTTTTTACATTATGGGAAAAAGTGCGTCCGGAAAAGACAGAATTTATTCACTTCTGGCCGCACATAAGGAACTGAATTTAAAGACATTGGTCCTGTATACGACACGCCCTATCAGGGCAGGGGAACAGGATGGGAAGAATTACTACTTTGTAGATGATAAGAAACTGAAAGAATTTCGCAGAAACGGAAATCTGATCGAGGCGAGAGCATATCATACCGTTCACGGAATCTGGACATATTTTACCGCAGATGACGGACAGGTGGACCTGACTGGTTCTGATTACCTTGGTATTGGAACGCTGGAATCCTTTAAGAAAATGCGTAAATATTATGGGGATGATGCGGTCTGCCCTGTTTATATCCAGGTAGAAGATGGCGAAAGACTTAGCCGCGCTCTTAAGAGGGAGCGTGAGCAGGCAAATCCGAAATACGAGGAAATGTGCAGACGGTTTATTGCGGACCAGTCGGATTTCTCAGAGGAGAACATTCTCCGGGCCGGAATATGGAAACGTTTTCAGAATATAGATCTCGACGAATGTGTGAAAGAAATCGTAAATTATATAAAATCTATGCAATAGATCTTCTTTTATGGTATAATATCTTACAAAACGGACTGGTGAGGTGATTCTTATGATGGGATTTAACAACATTATCGGACATGATGAGATTATCGGACATTTAAAAAATGCAATAGATGCGGGAAAAATATCGCATTCTTATATTTTTACCGGCGAACCAGGTTCTGGTAAGAAACTTCTTGCAGGAACTTTTGCGGCTACACTCCAATGCGAAGCCGGCGGTACAGAACCGTGTCAGAAATGTGATTCCTGTAAGAAAGCTATGGGCAAGAATCATCCGGATATTATTATGGTTACACATGAGAAACCGGGAACGATCACAATTGATGAGATCAGGGATCAGGTGATTCATGATGTGGATATCAGGCCATATTATAGTCCCTACAAGATTTATATTATTGCAGATGCAGATCTTATGACACCGCAGGCACAGAATGCTCTTCTTAAAACAATTGAGGAGCCGCCGGAATATGCAGTGATCATGTTATTGACGAATAATATAGGTGGACTGCTGCCAACGATTCAGTCAAGATGTGTTCGTCTTGACCTGAAGGTAGTAGATGATGGTCTTGTGAAGAAATACCTGATGGAACATCTTCATGTTCCTGACTATCAGGCAGAGATTGATGCGTCTTTTGCACAGGGAAGTATCGGAAGAGCAAAGGAAGCCGCCACTTCCCGGGAATTTGCAGAGATGACTCAGAATGCACTGAGAATCCTTAAATATGCAAATACCATGGAAGTTTATGAACTGTCAGATGCGATCAAGAGCCTTTCAGGAGAGAAACAGAACATTAATGATTATCTGGATATTTTCCAGTTCTGGTTCAGAGATGTCCTGATGTTCAAGGCAACACAGGAAGTTGATAATCTGGTATTTAAGCAGGAAATTAATTTTATCAGAGAACAGGCGAAACAGCGTTCCTATGAGAATCTGGAGAAAATCCTGGATTCCATTCAGAAGACAAAGGTACGTCTGAAAGCAAATGTTAATTTTGACCTGGCATTTGAATTACTGTTCCTGACGATCAGGGAGAAATAGAATGACAAAAGTAGTAGGCGTAAGATTTCGTAATGTAGGCAAGATTTATTATTTCAGCCCTAAGGATTACGAGATTAAAACTGGCGATCATGTGATCGTGGAGACTGCCCGTGGAATAGAGTACGGGAAAGTTGTACTTGCACCGAGAGAAGTAGGTGAGGAAGATGTTGTTCATCCTCTCAAAGAAGTACTCCGCGTAGCGACAAAGGAGGATGATGAGCGAGAGGCACAGAACAGAGTCAGAGAGAGAGAAGCGTTTAAAATCTGTCAGAAGAAGATTCGTGAGCATGGTCTGGAGATGAAGCTGATAGATGCGGAATATACATTTGATAACAATAAAGTATTGTTTTATTTTACGGCAGACGGCAGAATTGATTTCCGTCAGCTTGTAAAGGATCTCGCAGCAATTTTCAAAACACGTATTGAACTTCGACAGATCGGTGTTCGTGATGAAACGAAGATTCTTGGTGGAATCGGTATATGTGGAAGATGTTTGTGCTGCCATACTTATCTTTCAGAATTTGCACCGGTATCTATTAAGATGGCGAAAGAGCAGAATCTGTCTCTTAACCAGACAAAGATTTCCGGAGTATGTGGAAGATTAATGTGCTGTCTGAAGAATGAGCAGGAAACATATGAGGAACTGAATAAGAAACTTCCGGGACTGGGCGATTCTGTCACAACTCCGGATGGACTTACAGGAACTGTACACAGCGTGAACGTACTTCGTCAGCGTGTAAAGGTAATCGTTGAGATTAATGACGAGAAAGAGATTCAGGAATTTCCGGTGGATGAACTGAAATTCCGTCCGAGAAAGAAGAAAGTCAAAGTCTCAGACAAAGAATTAAAGGAACTTGGAAATCTGGAAGACAAAAAAGGAGATTCCAAATTAAATGACTGATCAGCTGGTAAAAGATAACGAACGCGTAGATGATCTTCAAAACGGATATTATGTGATTCAGGATCCGGATAAATTCTGTTTTGGAATGGATGCGGTTCTTCTTTCCGGCTTTGCAAAAGTGAAAAAAGGTGAGATTGCTCTGGACATGGGAACAGGAACAGGAATTATTCCGATTCTGCTCAAGGCTAAAACAAGTGGAAAACATTTCACAGGCCTTGAGATTCAGCAGGAATGTGCAGGTATGGCCGGACGCAGTGTCATGTATAATCACCTGGAGAACGATGTTGATATCGTGCAGGGAGATATTAAAGAGGCTGCTGAGATTTTTGGGGCGGCCTCTTTTGATGTAGTGACAAGCAATCCACCTTATATGATTGGACAGCACGGACAGAGAAACCCGGATATGCCAAAGGCAATCGCCAGACATGAAGTATTATGTAATCTGGAAGATGTGGTAAGTCAGGCAGCAAAAGTTCTGAAAGAGCGTGGGAGATTTTATATGGTGCACAGACCATTTCGGCTTGCAGAGATTATGAATGTTCTTATAAAATACCGCCTGGAGCCGAAAAGAATGCAGCTGGTGTATCCATACATAGACAGAGAGCCGAATATGGTTCTGATTGAGGCATTAAAAGGCGGAAATTCCAGAGTGACAGTGGAGCCGCCGCTGATCGTATATAAAGAGCCGGGAGTTTATACGGAGAATATCCTGAAGATTTATGATATGATCTGATGAACAGGAATTGTGGAAAAATCGTAATTGTTCAGTTGATTTACAGTTACGAAAAAACATTATCGGCAAAGTAATATGAGAGGAATAAATTATGAGTGGTAAATTGTATTTGTGCGCAACACCCATAGGAAACCTGGAGGATATCACACTCCGGGTACTTCGCACATTAAAAGAAGTGGACCTTATTGCAGCAGAAGATACCAGAAACAGTATCAAACTGCTGAATCATTTTGATATAAAGACGCCTATGACCAGCTATCATGAATATAACAAAATCGACAAGGCATATGTACTGATCAACAAAATGCAGGAAGGCCAGAATATTGCATTGATCACAGATGCAGGCACACCTGGTATTTCTGATCCGGGAGAAGAACTGGCTGCGATGTGTTATGAGGCTGGAATCGAGGTAACATCACTTCCTGGACCTGCTGCCTGTATTACAGCACTGACATTGTCCGGGCTACCAACGAGAAGATTTGCTTTTGAAGCTTTTCTGCCGGCAGATAAGAAAGAACGAAAACAGATTCTGGAAGAACTGAAGAATGAAACGAGAACCATTATTCTCTACGAAGCACCACACAGACTGGTAAGGACTCTGGAGGAACTGAAAGAAACGTTGGGAAACCGCAGGATGACGCTTTGTAGAGAACTGACAAAGAAACATGAAACTGCTTTTCATTCTACGATTGATGATCTGATTCTGTATTATCAGACGGAGAAACCACTGGGTGAATGTGTTCTGGTAATCGAAGGCAGAAGCAGAAAAGAAATGGAAGAAGAACAGAAAGCTTCCTGGGAAAAAATAACGATAGAAGAACACATGGAACTATACGAAAACAAAGGCTATTCCAGAAAAGAAGCCATGAAACTGGTGGCAAATGACAGAGGTATGACGAAGAGAGAGGTTTATCAGTATCTCATTAACAATTCGGATAAATAAGAAGCAAAAACCACAGAAGAATTTATAGAAGAATTCCCGTTAGCGGGGATTCTTTTTATATAATTTGTAGCAAGAAACAGGCTTTTGTGCTATAATAAATTTGTATTATTATGTCCAAATACCAGAATATATTTGAAAACCTGTTTAGTTACTGAGAATGAAGTGAACAGTAACCCAGTTTATGGTTTCTTGCGGAAATTAACCCGCAAGGGTTTTCAGATATATTCTGGTGATAACTATATATAACAGGAGGAAAGAAATGGGCGGAGAAAATACAGAATACGGAGCGGATCAAATCCAGATTCTGGAAGGTTTGGAAGCCGTACGAAAGAGACCAGGTATGTATATCGGAAGTACATCCAGCAGAGGTCTTCATCATCTGGTTTATGAGATCGTAGACAATGCAGTTGACGAAGCACTTGCTGGATTTTGTACGGAGATTCAGGTAGTTATTAATCCGGATAATTCTATCACAGTCGTAGATAACGGACGTGGTATTCCGGTAGGTATCAATCATAAAGCAGGAATTCCTGCTGTCGAAGTAGTATTCACCATTCTTCATGCCGGTGGTAAGTTCGGCGGTGGAGGGTACAAGGTTTCAGGTGGTCTTCATGGAGTAGGTGCATCTGTAGTAAACGCACTTTCTACCTGGCTGGAAGTAAAAATTTACCATGAAGGTAAAATTTATCAGCAGCGTTATGAGCGTGGTAAAACAATGTATCCTTTGAAAGTTGTAGGAGATTGTGAGCCGGATAAATCAGGAACGACTGTTGTATTCCTGCCGGATAAAGAAATCTTTGAGGAAACAGTATATGACTACGATATCCTGAAACAGCGTCTGAGAGAGATGGCGTTTTTGACAAAAGGACTGAGAATCTGTCTGAAAGATACCAGAGAAGGAATGGAAAGAGAGAAAGTTTTCCATTACGAAGGTGGTATCCGTGAGTTTGTAAGCTATCTTAACAGAAGTAAAGAGGCACTGTATCCGGAGATCATTTACTGTGAAGGGCAGCAGAACGGTGTATCTGTAGAAGTTGCCATGCAGCACAATGACTCTTATACCGAGAACTGCTATGGATTTGTAAATAACATTAATACACCTGAGGGCGGTACTCATATTGTAGGTTTCAGAAATGCTCTGACTAAAACGTTCAATGATTATGCAAGAAAGAATAAATTGCTCAAAGACAGCGAACCGAACTTGAGTGGTGATGACATCCGAGAGGGTCTGACTGCTATTGTCAGTGTTAAGATTGAGAATCCTCAGTTTGAGGGACAGACAAAACAGAAACTTGGAAACAGCGAAGCAAGAGGTGCTGTTGACAGCGTGGTAAGCAGACAGCTTGAAATCTTTCTTGAACAGAATCCGACAGTAGCGAAAGCTACCGTAGAGAAATCTGTCCTTGCACAGAGAGCACGTGAGGCTGCACGTAAGGCTCGTGATCTCACCAGAAGAAAATCAGCACTTGATAATATGTCACTTCCTGGAAAACTTGCTGACTGTTCAGACAAGAATCCGGAGAACTGCGAAATTTACATCGTAGAGGGAGATTCCGCCGGTGGTTCTGCAAAGACAGCCAGAAATCGTGTAACACAGGCGATTCTTCCACTGAGAGGTAAGATCCTGAATGTAGAGAAAGCACGTCTGGACAAGATTTATGCAAATGCTGAGATTAAAGCAATGATCACAGCTTTCGGAACAGGTATCCATGATGACTTTGATATCAGTAAGCTTAGATATCACAAGATCATTATCATGACTGATGCCGATGTCGATGGTGCACATATCGCGACTTTACTGCTGACTTTCCTGTATCGTTTTATGCCGGAACTTATCAAACAGGGCTATGTATACCTTGCTCAGCCACCGTTATATAAGATTGAAAAGAACAAGAAAGTATGGTATGCATACGATGATGATGAGCTGAATCAGATTCTGACAGATATCGGTCGTGACGGAAATAACAAGATTCAGCGATACAAAGGTCTTGGAGAGATGGATGCAGACCAGCTTTGGGAGACAACTATGGATCCGGAGAAGAGAATTCTTCTCAAGGTTACCATGGATGAAGCAGCAACTTCTGAGATAGACCTGACATTTACTACACTGATGGGTGATAAAGTAGAGCCAAGACGTGAATTTATTGAAGAGAATGCAAGATTTGTAAAGAATCTGGATATCTGATAATAGGGAGAATAGATAAATGGAAGATAATATTTTTGACAAAGTCCACGAGGTGGATCTGGAAAAGACCATGAAGGACTCTTACATTGACTATGCAATGAGCGTTATCGCTTCCAGAGCATTGCCGGATGTAAGAGATGGTCTGAAACCGGTTCAGCGTCGTGTATTGTATTCCATGATAGAGTTGAATAATGGTCCTGACAAGCCACATCGTAAATGTGCGCGTATTGTCGGTGATACAATGGGTAAATATCACCCACATGGTGACAGTTCTATTTATGGTGCACTTGTAAATATGGCACAGGAATGGTCTACCAGATATCCGCTGGTAGACGGACATGGAAACTTTGGTTCTGTAGACGGTGACGGGGCAGCAGCCATGCGATACACAGAGGCACGTCTGAGCAAGATTTCCATGGAAATGCTGGCAGATATCAACAAAGATACAGTTGATTTCCAGCCAAACTTCGATGAGACAGAGAGAGAGCCTGTTGTTCTGCCATCCCGTTATCCAAATCTTCTGGTAAACGGAACTTCCGGTATTGCGGTAGGTATGGCAACCAATATTCCACCTCATAATCTGAGAGAAGTTATAGATGCTGTTGTCAAAATCATTGATAACACGATTGAAGAACAGAGAGAAACCACTATGGAGGAAATCCTGGACATCGTAAAAGGTCCTGATTTCCCAACTGGTGCCACGATTCTTGGCAGAAGAGGAATTGAAGAGGCATACAGAACAGGACGTGGAAAGATCCGTGTACGTGCGGTAACAAATATTGAGACTCTTCCAAACGGAAAATCCAGAATTATCGTTACAGAGCTTCCATACCTCGTAAATAAAGCACGTCTTATCTCAAAAATCGCAGACCTTGTAAGAGATAAAAAGATTGATGGAATCACAGACCTTAACGACCATTCCAGCCGTGAAGGCATGAGAATCTGTATTGATCTGCGAAAAGATGCAAATGCGAACGTAGTTCTGAATTTACTGTACAAGCATACACAGCTGCAGGATACTTTTGGCGTAAATATGCTTTCTCTTATTCCAAATAACGGAAGTCTTGAACCAAAAGTGTTAAACCTGAAGGAAATGCTGGAATACTACCTGGCTCACCAGGAAGATGTAGTGACCAGAAGAACAAAATATGATCTGAATAAGGCAAGAGAACGTGCTCATATCTTAGAGGGTCTGCTGAAAGCTCTTGACAATATTGATGAAGTAATCCGTATTATCAGAGCTTCTCAGAATGTACAGATCGCAAAACAGGAATTAATGGAGCGTTTCGAGCTGACGGATGTTCAGGCTCAGGCAATCGTAGATATGCGTCTGCGTGCTCTGACAGGTCTGGAAAGAGAGAAACTGGAAGCAGAGTATGCTGACTTAATGGAAAAAATCCGCAAATACGAAGCAATTCTTGCTGACAGAAATCTTCTGCTTCGCGTGATTCGTGAAGAAATTCTCGCAATCGCAGAGAAATATGGAGATGAGAGAAAGACTGCCATTGGATTTGACGTATATGATATCTCTACAGAGGATCTGATTCCAAGAGAGAATACAGTGATCACAATGACTAAACTGGGATATATCAAGAGAATGACAGTAGATAATTTCAGAAGTCAGAACAGAGGTGGAAGAGGAATCAAGGGAATGCAGACTCTTGAAGACGATTACATTGAAGAACTTCTGATGACGACCACACATCATTATCTGATGTTCTTCACAAATACAGGACGAGTATACCGTCTGAAAGCATATGAGATTCCTGAGGCAGGACGTACCGCAAGAGGAACAGCAATCATTAATCTTTTACAGCTTATGCCGGGTGAATTTATCACAGCAGTGATCCCAATCCGTAAGTTTGATGAGGGAAGTTATCTGATGATGGCTACAAAGAACGGCCTTGTGAAGAAAACTCCGACTGAGGACTATGCAAATGTCCGTAAGACAGGACTGGCAGCGATTACTTTGCGCGATGATGATGAGCTGATCGAAGTCAAATTAACTGATGATAAGAAAGATATTATTCTTGTTACAAAGAATGGCCAGTGTATCCGTTTCAAAGAGACAGATGTAAGAAGCACCGGAAGGACTTCCATGGGCGTACGAGGCATGAACCTTGATGATGGCGATGAAGTTGTCTCCATGCAGCTGAATTCTCAGGGAGACTGTCTGCTTATCGTATCTGCTAATGGTATGGGTAAACGTACTTCTATGGGTGAATTTACCTGCCAGAATCGTGGCGGAAAAGGTGTGAAGTGTTATAAGATCACAGAGAAAACCGGTGATGTAATTGGTGCGAGAGCTGTAAATGAGGATAACGAAGTAATGCTGATCACGACAGAAGGCATTATTATCAGAATTGCATGCTCCGATATTTCCATTCTTGGAAGAATCACCTCAGGTGTAAAACTGATTAATCTTACAGAGGGTGTAACTGTAGCCAGCGTAGCCAAAGTAAGGGATAAAGAAGAGAAAGACCAGAATACACAGCTGGCAACTGGAGAGAAAATTTCAGAAGCTGTATCAGCTGTAACAGAAGAAACTGATCAGGATGCACAGGGTGAGAACAGAGGAGAAGAGGAATAACCATGAAAAAATGGTATAGATATCTTGTAGCGGGAGTGTTGGTATTACTGACACTCTGCGTGGCAGGATGCGGAGGTGTAAGTCATAAATCACCGGAAAAAGTAACAGAGGAACTGATACAGTCCTATGTTGATGGAAAAGAAAGCAAAGTAAAAGACTGCTATAATCAGAAAGATAATACCGAAGCAGATCTTCAGACAGAAATTACAGCAACGCTCAATTACTTTAAAGCACATAATCCAAAGAAAGTATCTGTTCAGAACTGTGAGATTCTTTCAGAGAATGATAAGTATGCATATGTATATATTACATATAATCTGGTTCTGGAGGATGACCAGGAGTATCCATGTGTAGGGACCTATATGGTAGGTAAACAGGATAAAACATATTATATCATGGCTCCATCTCAGATCACAGATGATATGAGAACTCAGGCTGCGACAGAGTATGCCAAATTTATGAAAACAGATTCATATAAGACATATACAAAAGCATACGAGACATTTATCAAGAAGAATCCGGGATATGAAGATAAGATTTCGGAAAAAATAGGATCATAATATATCGAGGACAAAAAATGAAAAGAATATTATTTATGGTATTGAGAAATCTTTTCTTTGTTCCATATGGATGGTTCAAGTTGTGCTGGTATGCGTCACATGTGGACCGCTATACAGAAGAGGAAAGATATAAGCTTCTACAACAGGTAGACCACAGAGCAATACGGGGAGGAAACCTGATCATTGATGCACATGGAGTAGAGAACATACCAAAAAAAAATGGATTTATGTTCTTTCCAAATCATCAGGGATTGTTTGACGTACTTGCAATCATACAAGTATGCCCGGTGCCATTCTCTGTAGTTGCCAAGAAGGAACTTACGGATGTTCCGTTTCTGAAACAGGTATTTGCATGCATGAAAGCTTTTATGATCGATCGTGAGGATGTAAAACAGTCTATGCAGGTGATTCTTCAGGTTATCAAAGAGGTAAAGGAAGGACGCAACTATCTGATCTTTGCAGAGGGAACCAGAAGCAAAGATGGAAATCATCCGCAGGAATTTAAAGGCGGGAGCTTTAAAGCTGCAACAAAATCAAAATGTCCGATCGTGCCGGTCGCATTGATCGATTCTTTTAAAGCATTTGATACAGGCTCTGTTAAGAAGCTGACTGTACAGGTGCATTTTCTGGAACCAATATATTATGAAGAATACAAGGATATGAAAACAACAGAAATTGCATCAGAGGTAAAAAGACGTATCGAAGAAACCATAGCCAGATATGCCTGAAATGGCGTATTTATGCTGGAAAATAGTTATGATTCGCTATAGAATCAATGACGAAAAGAAGTTGAAAATAAAAAATATGAAAAAAAACAAAAAAACCTGTTGACAAAACAGGTTTTTTTACATATAATTACAAATGCGCTTCGGGAAGTTCCAAAGTGCATTCGAATTTAATATTGAACTATTAGTTCGGAGTCTGGAGAAGTACTCAAGAGGCCGAAGAGGTGCCCCTGCTAAGGGTATAGGTCGCTAACGCGGCGCGAGGGTTCAAATCCCTCCTTCTCCGCTTTATTTTTTTGAAAAAATGTTTTTTAAAAAAATAAAAAAAGATGTTGACAAACGCTTGAGACTATGATAAAGTAAACAAGCTGTCAACGGACAGCAAATCGGTTGAAAAAAAGATTTGAAAAAACTTAAAAAAGTTCTTGACAAATCAAAAACAACATGATAAAATAA